>DASZJD010000094.1 GCA_035948415.1 Acidimicrobiia bacterium
CAGCGTCGGGGCCAGCACGGCTGGCAGTGCGTCGGCGGCAAGGTCGGGTCGTCCGCCCCTCGACACGATCGCGCCGATCCGATCTCCCTGCTGGGCGCTGGCCACGAGCGCCGCCGCGGCGCCGGTGCTCGCACCGAAGTAGCCGACTGCCGCCGTCCGGCTGGCCCGGTCGTCGAGCCACGCGACCGCGGCCACGAGCCGCCCAGCAAGAAGCGGGATGTCGAAGCGCAGACGACCTGCTCGCGCGTCGATCGCTTCCTCGTCCCGCGTCAGCAGGTCGACGAGCATCGTGCCGAACCCGCGCCCTTCGAGCCGGCGCGCCACCTGCTGGTTGCGGGGGCTGTGGCGGCTGCTCCCGCTGCCGTGGGCGAACACGATCACTGCGCGCGCGTCCTCGGGGAGTCGCAGGTCCGCCCCCACGACCGCATCCCCCGCTCGGACCTCGACCGCTTGGTGCGACGTCACGGCACCAGCTCACCGGCCGCGAGGAGGTGATCCTCCCGACGCGGGCGTGCGGTGGCGAGCCTGGAGCGGCGCCACCGGCCGTGGCGCGAGCCCCATCGACAACGCACCGGGCGAACGGGCGCGGGTGTACCGGGAGTTCGGCTCAGCCGGCGCGCGACAGCACCTGTCGCTCGTAGGCGACGACCGTCTGGATCTGTCGGCGGCTGAGGATGCCCGCGCCGAAGGCGGGCATGACTCCCTTGCCGTTTGACACGAAGGTGACCTGGTCTTCCGCGTTGGGAAAGTCACGCACCAGTCGGCCCATCGTGAACGATGGCCCGACGCCGCCCTGGCCGCGAAGGCCGTGGCAGGTCACGCACTCGGCCGTGTAGACCTTGCGCCCGGCAAGCAGGGTCGGGTCGTGGGCCAACGCGCCGGTGGGAAGGGGCGCCGAGGTGCTCGCGCCTCCGCCACCCCCGCCGCAGGCAGTGAGCGCGACGACCGCGGCGATCGCAAGTGTCCCCGTTCCCGCCCGCAGGTGCCACCGGTGAGGCACGGCTCGCTCTTACTCCGGCGGAGCGGACGGCGCAACCACAGGCGCTCTCGCTCCGACTCTGTCCGGGCGCTCAGCCGCCCCTCGCGGCCTTGGTGAGCAGGAGGACGGGTGCGGGATGCTGAGGAGCGGGTGCGCCCTTGGTCGGAAGCTGGATCCACGACACGACGTCCCCGTTGCTGTAGGTCTGGATCGCCTTGAACGTGAGCTTGTTCGTGTTCTTCGGCAGACCGGCGAAGACCGGGAAGAGGTCGAACGCCCCCGGTGCGATGCCGCCGTTCGTGGCGGTCCAGGTGACCTCGGTGACGGCGCTGGTGAAGGTGCCGTCGTCGGTGGTGATCGGCTTGGCCAGCGTTTGGCTCTGGGAGGTGAAGCTCCACCCCGTCTTCTGGCCCACCAGGACGTTGGCGAAGGGATGGTCGAGGGGGAACTGGACGTCAACCTTGACCGTGTTGGCGTTCGGCTCCTCGTTGGGGACCCGGAACGAGAACACGGCGGTGCTGCCCTTCGGCTCGGAACCCGGGTCGATCTCGACGTGTGCCCACGCCGGGCTCGCCGTAAGGACCACGCCCCCGAGGACGGCAAGTGCGCTCAGGATCCGCGAGCGGCGACCGGGATGGCTCATTCGGGGCTCTCCTTGTGGTGGAACGGGTCGTGAGGTAGTCGCTTGACCGGCCCGGCGAGTTCCCAGATTTGCTTTCTTCGACCGGCGAAATTGTGGACCGGGGGAACTCCGGCGCCTCCGGCGGCGACTATCTGGGCATGGACTGTGTACAGATGCGTGCTGCGATCTCGGCCGATCTCGATGGCGAGGACCTGCCGGTGGCTCGGGCCGTCCTCGAGCAACACCTGCTTGGCTGTCCGGGCTGTCGGGAGTACCAGACCGCGGCGGACGTGCTGAATCGGCGGGTGAGGCTGACTCCCGCCCCGCTCGTACCGAACCTGACCGGTCGGATCCTCGGCACGATCGGCGACGGGGCTCAGCCGGCACCAGCGACCCAAGGGCTTCGACTGGGCGTGGGCGTGCTGGGCTTGCTCCAGCTCGGCCTGTCGACCCCGGCGCTCGTCTTGGGAAGCGACGCCGGCCTGCCCGTGCACCAGGCTCGCCACCTGGGCTCGTTCGGGGTGGCGCTCGCCATCGGCTTGCTGGTCGCGGCATGGCGGCCGGAGCGGATCGCCGGGCTCTTGCCGCTGGCCACGGTCCTGGTGGTGTGCCTCGTCGGGAGTGCGATCGCCGACACGAGCACCGGTGCGGTCGCCTGGACCGCCGAGTTCCCACATCTCGTCGAGGTCCTCGGCCTGGTCGGCCTGTGGCTGCTGGACCGCGCCGACCGAGGGGTCGACCCGGAGATCTCCCTCGCGTGACCTCGCGTCGCGCTCTCGTGCGCGTTGGCGCCCTGGGCGGGCTCTCGGCGGCGTTCGTGGTGATGCTGGCGACGCCGGCCTTCGCGCACGCGGTGCTGCTCCAGACGGTCCCAGGTGAGGGAGCGGTGCTCACCACGCCACCACGAGCCGTGAGCCTGCGGTACAACGAGCAGGTCACCGTCAGCCCCGGGTCCATCCGCGTGTACGACAGCAGGAGCAACCGGGTCGACTCGGGAGCGATCAGTGCCAGCGGCGACACCGTCCGCGTCGGAGTCCGCCCCCATCTCGCCGACGGCGCCTACGTGGTCACGTGGCGGGTGATCTCCGCTGACACCCACCCCGTGGAGGGCGCGTTCGCGTTCCAGGTCGGGCTGGCCGCCAACGCCACGGCGCCCAACGTCACCGGGCTGGCGCAGAGCTTGCTGCACAACCAGAAGGGCGACCAGACCGTCGGCGTGGTCTACGGCGTCCTGCGCGGGACGTTGTATGCCGGCGTCGCCCTTCTCGTCGGCGCGGTGGCGTTCGCCCTCTTCGTCTGGCCCGACGCTCGTGGCTTGCGCCGCACCGCTCAGCTGCTCTGGGCGGGCTGGATCACCACCGCCGCCGTCACGGTCGTACTGATACCCGTCCAAGGGGTCTACGGCGCGGGCTTGAAACTGGACGCGCTGCTCCGCACCGATCTCATCCGGGGAGTCCTTGGCACCCAATTCGGGCACATGTCGGTCCTGCGCCTCGCGCTCCTCGTCGGCTCGGTCCCCTTGCTGCGCCTCCTGCTCCGCGATCCGGCCCGGCATCCCGTGCCCACCTGGGCCCGGCCCGCCGCGGTCGGCTTGGCGGGCGTCCTCGCGCTCACGTTCGCGCTGTCAGGCCATGCCCACACCGGCGACTACACCCCGGTCGCGATCACCGGGGACCTCGTCCACATCAACGCCATGGCCGTCTGGCTCGGCGGGCTCGCGGTGCTGGCCTACGCGGTGTTCCCCGGACGGCCCGTCGACCAACTCCGTGAGGTCGTCCCGCGCTTCTCGCGCACTGCGGTGGGCTGTGTCGCGGCGCTCGTCATCAGCGGCAGCTTTCAGTCGTGGCGTCAGGTTCGAACCTTCCACGCCCTCCGCACGACCACCTACGGCCACACCCTCATGGTCAAGCTGTTCCTCGTTCTGATCCTGGTCGTCTTCGGGGCCCTCAGTCGCCAGGTCGTCGGCTTCCTCTTCCCCTCCCGGGCGCCCGGCCGCGAGGATCGCCGGGTGCCGGTCGTGGCCGGCGGCGCCGATGACGACCGATCCGGCGCTCAGGACTCGTCCAATGCGGAGTTCGACGACGAGGACTGGGAGATCGACGAGGAGTTCGAGCTCAAGCGGCTCAAGCGGTCGGTCGTCGCGGAGGTGCTGCTCGGCGTCGCCGTCATCGCGGTCACGGCGCTGCTCGTCAACGCCGCCCCGGCGAAGGTCGCCGCCGCCAACCGCAACGGGGGCGTGGCGGGCGTCACGCTGAAGGCGTCCCAAGTCTGGGTGGACGTCACCGTCGCACCCGGCGTCGCGCCGGGCGCCAACGACGTCCACGTCACGGCCATCCTGCCCAGCGGCGCGCCCACCAATCTGCTGAACCTCACCACGACCATCGACTACCCCAATCGCCACATCGCGCCCCTGACGATCCCGATGCGACGCCTTGGACCCGGCCACTACCTGTCACCAGGTTTCACCATCCCCTTTCAAGGCAACTGGCGCATCACCGCGCACGCCCAAACCGACCCGTTCACCGAGGTCACGCTCGTCGGAACGGTCCCGATCGCGTAAAACACGAGTTTGAGTTGGGCGCGAACGAGTCGGTCTCATCGATGCCCTGAGTGAATGCCGAAAGGCACGGCTCGGTACGAGTACCGCGGTGGGCGGCCTCGTAGCTTCCGCAGCTGGGCTAGCGGGCCCGGTCCGGGCGGGCCTGGCGAGCTCGACCCGGACGAACGAGGGAGCAGGACGATGGAGCTGCCGCGGATCAGATCCGCAGCTGAAGTGCTGGCAGGTTCTCGAGCCGTTCGACCGCGCTGCTTGCGCTCGCGATCAGATCATCAGTCTCGAGGTCATCCGCATCTCGGGAGATGGCCAGCCCAAGCTCGGCCAGCGCCGAAGCGGTTGCGACTTGATGGTCATCCACGTGCTCTCGATAGGTAGCCCGTCGGGGGATGACGACCGGACAGCGACCCGCGTCAAGTGCAAGCAAGACCGAACCCACGCCAGCGTGCGACACGACGACGTCGGCCTCGGCGATTGCCTTGGTCAGAGCCGTGTGGGTCAGGAAGCGGGTCACCGCTGTATCAGCTCTTGGTGGTTCGGTATGGCCGACCTGCCACGTGAGTTCGGCCCCCTCGGGCAGCGCTCGCAACACTCCGCGGACAAGTCGATCGAATGTGAAGCGCATCGTCCCGAGCATCACGACGACTCGCAGGGGTCGATTCGGCGTTCTTCTCGGAACGGAAGGACAGAATGCCTCGAAGACCGAGCCGGCGAAATGCCAGCGACTTCCATTCCAACCGCGGGACTGGTTGTAGAGCCGTACGCCAGGAACCGCGGCGACGAGGCGGCCCGTGAGCGACGGTCCCGTGGTGCGGGCTGCGCTCTCAATGAAATGGGCCGGGAGCCCAGTGAGCCGGGCCGCGGCGAGGTACGGAACGGCGATCGCCGCGCCCGTGCTGAGCACGAAGTCCCAACCCTCGGCTACCTGTCGGCGAGCCGGGCCAAGGGCTGCCAACGCACCGCGCCAATCGCGCGGCGGCAAGTGCGGGGCTAGATAGACGTGCTCGGAGACCGGCAACTCCTCGGCCCGTTCTCCGGGGGACGTAACCCACCCAACATGGTCCACGCCGGCCATGCGCCGACGAAGACGGACGAGCTCTGACAGATGACCGCCAGCGGACGCGACCAGTAGCGCGTTCACTCAGGAGCCCGTCGAAAAGCAGCCGGCAGGTCCTTGGTCAGGCTCCCCAGTGCGGCGGTTCGGACAGTTCTCGGCTGGGATGCTCGTTGCCGGTCGAGACATCCGAATATTCGACAACGAAGGCCAACTCCCCCTCGACCCGACCCGCGACTACTGGCCCCGGCCGTGAACTACGCGCCGTCCGTCTCGCGACATCCGCCTCCGATGTCTTGCGACAGGACATGCGTCCGTGGGCGAGGGGGGACTTGAACCCCCATGTCCTTGCGGACACAGGAACCTGAATCCTGCGCGTCTGCCAATTCCGCCACTCGCCCGGCAGGCGAAGACCCTACTTTCAGAGGACACGCGCCCGAGACTCGGGCCCGAGCGATACTGCCTCCGCTGCTCGCGTCTCCTGGTCGACATTGGTAATCGCGGGTGGTCTAACTACTCGGGACACACGGCTGGTGCGGTTCAATGGGGTCACAGATGATCACGTGGTGGGTTGTGGGTGGCGTGCCCGGCTGCGATGGGCCTCCTTGCTGCGATGGGCCTCCTGGCTGCGGCACGGACGGGGGCACCGTGTACTGCGGGGGCGCCTGGTAGAGCGGATACGTCGTCGATGTCGTTGGCAACGTGAGCGTGGTGGAAGCGCTTGGGTGGACCGTCTTGACGCCGCCACTCGATCCGCTGCGGCTCCATGCCCACCCACCGAGCGCGAGCAGGGCCGCGATGAGGACGCCGGCCCCCACACCCGCCCAGCCGCCGGGGGCCCCCCGGATCCCTCCCGCGACGAGGGCGCGCAGCGTCTGCCCGGCGGCGGCCCGTGCCGCACCCACGGCCACGGGAATCGTGACCAAGGCCGCCGGGTTTTCCTCGACGCCTGCGACCAACCCTTCGGCCTCGGCCTCGACGGCCGGCGCCACGCCCGACAGCCCCATCCGAGCCCTGAACCAGCTGTCGTAGACGTTCGCGCGGAAGAAGTCCACGATCGCTTGGCTGCTCTGGCCGACCATGGCTCGGGCCTGGGCCAGTTGGGCTCGGACAACGGCGATCTCCTGGCGGGCCAGGTCGATGGAGGACTGTTCGGTCCACCCCCCGGAATCCTCGACGGCCCATCGAAAGTTCGGGTCGATTCCTTTACTGAGTTGGGCCTGCAAGCTGCGCTCAGCGGATTGCTGGAGGGTCTGGAGGCCCTGGATCCACTGATCCAGCACTTGGGCCTCAAACCCGGGGACTGCTCCCATCGCTCAGTCCTCGACCGACGATTCGTCCGGAGCGCGGGCCGGAAGTTCCAGCGTTTGCAGACTCAGCCCGTCGTAGCGGTGGACCCGCTGACCTTGCAGGTCAACGAGCCACGCGGTGTCATCGCGCACCACGAGGCCGATCTCGAACGCCTTGCGCCGGAAGGTGTCGGCGTCAAGGCGCCGGGCAGCGAGGTCGTCGAGGAGCCGCCCGTACTCGCCGAGCGTGCCCTCCAGGACCGCGAGCACCTCGTCGGCTGCCTCGGCAGGCGCGTCCAGGGCCACGAGCCGCCGGCCGTCCGTCCACGCGGACCACCCGTTGGAACACAACACCCTGGCCCAGCCATCAGCGCGCTGCTCCAAGACACGCACCTCGAGACCAGCGTCCAAGGTCGCGTCTGCCGACCGGGTCGGGTCGGGCTCATTCCAGGCCCACAGCCCTCCCGCAGGAACCCGATGCGTCGGAACGAACGGCTCGGTCATCACCATCCCCACGTGCCGATGGGCGGTCGCCGATCGGCGCGGGCGGCGCGCTCTACGCCCCAGCGCCCGCGCATGCTGCCGCGATACCGCCGACCTCGATCACGAGAACCACGGGCGGCCGACCGGAAGTTGCCGACACCCACCCTGACCACCCCCCGACGCCGCCCGTCGGGCCCTTCACCCCAAACCATGCGCCGGTCTCACCCACCTGTCAATCCTGCCGAAGCCAGCGGTCACCCGGAACAGCGGGGCGCGCCGCGGTACCGCCCGCCGGGACGGCGGGTCACGGCGACTCGCGGGAACGGCACGCACAAGCAGGTCAACGGGAGTATGCGTTACCGATGCGGACGAAGGCGCAGGAGCCCGAGAAACCTGAATCCTGCGCCTCTGCCGATTCCGCCACTCGCCCGCGCGGCGAGGGAGCGTACGAGTCAGCTTCGCAGCATCCCGCCGGACACGACGTGGTCCTCTCCGGTGACGAAGGACGAGGCGTCACTCGCGAGGTAGACGACGGCGCCGACGATCTCGGTCGGTTCCGCGACCCGCCCGAGCATCGTGGCTGCCGCCGTCCGCTCGAGGAGCCCGGGGCTGGCGCGCTCCGCGCCCAGCATCATCTCAGAGACGAATGGTCCTGGCGAGATGACGTTGGCGCGCACCTTCCATGGCGCCCATTCACGGGCCATGACCTTCGTGAGCACGACAAGGCCAGCCTTGCTGGCCGCGTAGGCGCCGTTCCCCCAGCCGCCGACGTACGCGCCGACCGAGGAGACGTTGATGATGCTGCCTCCCTGGCCGTCTCGCATCCGCGGCGCGATGAGCGCGCTGAGCCGCAACGGCCCCTCGAGGTTGACCGCCTGCAGCTTGCGCCAGTACTCGAGCGTGAGGTCGACGACGGGCGTCGAAGCGGGGTTGATGCCGGCGTTGTTGACGAGCACGTCGATCCGCCCAAAGCGCTCGAAGACCCGGTCGACGAAGGCGGGAATGGCGTCCCACTCGCCGACGTGGCAGGCCAGCCCGACCGCGTCGCGTCCGGTAGCGGCGGCTACGTCGGCGGCGACGGCGACGCACCGCTCTTGCTTCCGGCTCGACACGACGACGGACGCCCCGGCGCGGGCGAGTCCCTCGACCACGGCGCGCCCGATCCCCTTCGTGGCGCCCGTGACCACGGCGACTCGGCCAGTCAGGTCGAACAACTCGGGGAGCTGCCGGGTCGTCATTCTCTGGCCCCCTGCGGGTCCGGACGGGATGGGCACCCTGAGTGCTCAGTCATCACGCTGATCTCCTCGGGGGGCGTGAGTCTGGCAGCGTTCTCCGGGCGCCGCCGCCGTACACTCGCTGGCCGTGGGACTCCAGGGTTTCGAACGCAGGCTCGAGCAGCTCGTCGAGGGCACGTTCGGGAAGGCCTTCCCGAGCGGCCTCCAGCCGGTCGAGGTCGGCCGGAAGGTCACCCGGACCCTCGACTCTGAGCGCACCGTCGGGGTCGACGGCGTGCCGATCGCCCCGAACAATCTGGGCGTGTACCTGGCCCCGCAGGACTTCGACCGGTTCCACGACTTCGCTGACGTCCTCGCCCGGGAGCTCGCCGAGGTCGCCCGCGAGCACGCCCGCTCCGAGGGCTACCACTTCGTGGGGCCGGTCACCGTCACGCTCGTCGCCGACGACGAGCTGCGAGCCGGCGAGTGCGACATCGCGGCGGAGATCCACGAGGGCGGGCGAGTCGGCTCACTCGTGCTGCCGGACGGCCGGCGCATTCCCCTCGGGGAGGAGCCCGCGCTCATCGGGCGCTCCCCGGACTCGACCGTCGTGATCGCAGACCCGCGGGCGTCCCGACGACACGCCGAGATCCGACCCGCGGGGCATGGCTTCCTCGTCGCCGACTTGGGCTCCATGAACGGGACGGTCGTGAACGGGGCCGCGGTGCGCGAGCACGTCCTGCAGGACGGCGACGAGCTCCGCATCGGATCGACGACGCTGCGGTTCGAGGAATCGTGAGCCACCAGCGCCGCCGCGAGGCGGCGCTGGACGCGGGGGTGCCGTGCCCGAGTCGGTCCTGACCGTCCTCAAGTTCTGCTTCCTGGCCCTCCTGTACCTCTTCTTGTTCCGGGTCGTCCAGGTCGTCGTGCGCGAGCTGCGCGCCCCCGAGGCGGACGAAGTGGCGGACGGCCGCCGGGACCGCAAGACGAGGAAGGGCGTTCGCCTGCGGATCCTGGAGCCGCAGGAACACGAGGGTGAGCTCTACCAACTCGGGGAGGAGATCACGGTCGGACGTGGTGGCGGTTGCAGCATCGTGCTTCCCGATGACCACTACGTCTCGACACTCCACGCTCGCGTCTTCCGGCGCGGCGACGAAGTGCTCGTCGAGGACCTCGGATCGAGGAACGGCACCTACCTCAATGGCAGCCCGGTCACGTCTGCGACGCGACTGCGCCGCGGCGACCGAGTCCAGTTCGGCCAGACCGTGGCCGAGGTCGTCCGATGACGCTTCGGCTGGTCGTCGGCGCCGCGACGGATGTCGGGCGCGTCCGTGGTCACAACGAGGACGGCTATCTGGTCGACGACCAGCTGGGGCTCGTCGCCGTCGCTGACGGGATGGGGGGCCATCAGGCCGGCGAGGTGGCCAGCGCCACCGCGCTCGAGGCGCTGCGCGCCGCCGTCGGCTCGGGTGCCGGCGTACGCGACGCCGTCAACTCGGCCAACGACGCCGTGTACGAGAAGTCGACGACCGACGAGCGGCTCCGAGGGATGGGCACCACCCTCACCGCCGGCACGCTGGCCGCCGGTGGCACGCTCCTGCTCGGCCACGTCGGAGATTCCCGGGCCTACGTGTTCCACGACCACGAGCTCCGGCGTGTCACGACCGACCACAGCCTCGTCGAGGAGCTCATCCAGGCGGGCGAGCTCACTGAGGTCGAGGCCGAGGGCGACCCGCGCCGGTCGATGATCACGCGGGCGCTCGGGATCGAGCCCGCCGTCGACGTTGATCTGTACCCGGTTCAGGTGTCGAGCGGCGACCGACTGCTGCTCTGCTCCGACGGCTTGACCGGGATGGTGACCGAAGGCGAGATCACCGACGTGCTCTCGAGTGAGCTCGATCCCGCGGCCGCGGCCCGGCGCCTCGTCGAGACCGCCAACCAGGCCGGTGGGATCGACAACGTCACCGCCTTGGTCGTCGACGTCGTGGACGACGAGGACGCCACCGCGTCCCTGCCCGCCGTTCAGCCGGCCCCAGCCGAGGAGCCGCCCGCGGTCGAGCCGGCGCCCCCGGCCGGGCGCGTGCCCCTGCGACAGCGACGCTGGTTCCGCATCCTCCGCTGGGCCTTGCCCATTCTCCTGGTCGTCGGCGTCGGCCTCGGCGTCGTCGCGTGGTACGCCCGGAACACCTACTACGTCGGGTCCGACCTCGGGAATGTCGCCATCTTCCGTGGCCGCCAGGGGGGCGTCCTGATCTGGAACCCGACCCTCGAGCAGCGCACGAACGTGCTCGTCAACGACCTCCCGCCGCAGCAGCGCCAACAGGTCAAGGGCGGGCACGGCCAGTTCTCGTCGCTTGGTGACGCGCGTGCGTACGTTCGCCAGCTCCGCCGTCGGGCGGTCCAGCACCCGACGCCGACGACCGCCGCCCCGCCAACGACGTGAGCACCGCCCCGACGCGCCGCCGGACGTCCGAGCTCGGCCTCGGAGTCCTCGCCGTCATCGTGGCCGCCTTCGGCTACCTGCTCGTGCAATTGGCCCAGAAGCCCGACGTGCCCCCCGACCTCTGGGTGATCTTCGTCGCCGTTCTCGGGCTCTTCCTCGGTGCCCACGTCGCCGTGCGCCGGCTGGCGCCAGAGGCCGATCCGGTTCTCCTGCCGCTGGCCGCGCTCCTGAACGGCCTCGGCTTCGTGACGGTGGCCCGCATCGACAGCGGGCTCGGACGGATCCAGGCCATCTGGACCGCGGTCAGCATCGTCGCCTTCGTGCTGACCCTCCTCTTGGTCCCACGGATCCGGACCCTCGAGCGCTACCGGTACACCTTCTTGTTCCTCGGCATGGTCGCGCTGCTGCTGCCGCTGGCGCCGGGTCTCGGCAAGACGATCAACGGCGCCCGACTCTGGGTGGGGATCGGCCCCGTCAACTTCCAGCCGGGTGAGGCGGCCAAGGTCATGCTCGTGCTCTTCTTCGCGGCCTACCTCGTCGACAAGCGTGAGCTGCTCGCCAGCGGCACCCGTCGGATCGGCCGCCTGCACCTTCCCGAGCCGCGCCACCTCGGTCCGCTCCTGCTCGCATGGGGCATCTCGATCCTGATCATGGTCCGGGAGACCGACCTCGGACAGGCGATGCTGCTGTTCGCTCTGTGCGGGGTGATGCTCTACGTCGCGACCGACCGCGCCGCCTACACGCTCTTCGCAGTCGTTCTCTTCCTCGCGGCCTCGCTCGTCGCCTACCAGGCGTTCGGCCACGTGCAGACGAGGGTCCAGACCTGGGTCGACCCGTTCCGGTACGCAAACAGCAAGGGCTACCAGCTCGTGCAGGGTCTCTTCGGCTTCGCCGCCGGGGGCTTCGGTGGGACTGGCCTCGGCCTCGGCAACCCGAAGCAGATCCCGAACGCAGCCACCGACTTCGTCTTCGCGTCGATCGGCGAGGAGCTCGGCCTGCTCGGCGGCGTGGCTGTCCTCGTGGCCATCCTCTTGTTCGTCGGCGCCGGACTGCGGATCGCGGTGCGAGCTGATCGGCCGTTCCCGAAGCTGTTCGCCACCGGGCTCACCGCGATCATCGGACTCCAGAGCTTTGTGATCATCGGCGGCGTGACCCGCACGATCCCGCTCACGGGCGTCACGCTCCCGTTCATCTCGTACGGCGGCTCATCGCTGGTGGCCAACTGGGTGATCCTCGCGCTGCTGCTCCGGATCTCGGACGACAACGCACGCGGAACGCCGGCGCGACGGCGCGGCGCCGTGGCGCGCGCCCCGTGAACCCGGCCATCCGAAAGCTTGGGGTCGCGCTCGTCGTACTCCTCCTCGTGCTCGTCGGTCAGCTCACATACCTCCAGATCGTCGACGCGAATAGCCTCAACCACAATCCCCACAACACCCGAGCCTTGCTCCAGAACGCCAACCGGGCGCGAGGCGACATCGTCACCGCCGACGGCACCGTGGTCGCCCATTCGGTGAAGGTGTCCGACGGCACGGTCTTCAAGTACCTGCGCGAGTACCCCACGCGTGAGCTGTTCTCGCAGGTGGTCGGGTACCAATCGTTCGTGTTCGGGGCGACCGGCGTCGAGAAGACCTACAGCCGCGATCTCACCGGCCAGAGCCTGCAGCTCCAGTTCAACAACGTCGGCGGGCTCCTGTCGGGCAACCAGATCACCGGCACAGCCGTTCTGTCGCTGCGTGCGGACGCGCAACGGGCCGCGCAAGCCGCGCTCGGCTTTCAACGGGGCTCGGTCGTGCTGCTCGACGTCAAGACGGGTCAGATCGTGGCCATGTACTCGACCCCGTCGTTCGACCCGAACCCGCTCGTCGTCCACGGCACGGCCCAGGCCCAAGCGGCCTTCACCGCGCTCCAGCAGAACCCGGACCGGCCGGCGCTCCCACGCGCTTACCGAGAGCGGTACCCGCCGGGCTCGAGCTTCAAGACCGTGACCGCGTCCGTCGCCCTCGAGAACGGGACCGCCACCCCCGACACCACCTTCGCCGTGCGCACCCAGCTGACGCTGCCCCAGACGACGAGCACCCTGAAGAACTTCGGCGGCGAGGCCTGCGGAGGCAGTCTCGTCGAGAGCTTCACGGTGTCGTGCAACACGACCTTCGGGCAGCTCGGCCTGCAGCTCGGCGAGCAGTTCGTCCCCGGCATAGCGAAGTTCGGGATCGGGCAGGCCCCTCCGCTCGATGCCAGTCCGGGCGCCGTCCCGAGCCTCGGGCCGCCGGCCGGGTCGTTCGGCAGCAACCAGCCCCTGTTCGCGTTCGCCGGCGTCGGACAAGGCGACGTGGCCGTGACCCCCCTCCAGATGGCGCTGGTCGCTGACGGGATCGCCAACGGCGGCGTGATCATGCAGCCGCACGTCGTGAGGGAGATCCGCGACTCCAACGACAAGCTCGTGCGGCGGATCGACCCGACGCCGTGGATGACGGCCACGACGCCGCAGGTCGCGGCGGCCGTGACGCAGATGATGGTGAACGTGGTCAAGAACGGGACGGGCACCGCCGCGCAGATCCCCGGGGTGACCGTCGCCGGCAAGACCGGCACCGCCCAGAACGCGCCGAACCAGTCGCCGCACGCGTGGTTCGTCGCGTTCGCCCCGGCCGAGGCGCCACGCTTCGCGGTGGCGGTGCTCGTCGAGCACGGCGGGAGCGCCGGGAACGACGCCACCGGCGGTCGCGTCGCTGCGCCGATCGCGGCGCGGATGCTGCGGGTCGCCCTCGGCATCCCGTGAGCGCGCGCCAGCGCCGATGGCGCGCCCCTGCGAGTCGAACCAACAGTCGGCGGCAAGACACCGCGCGACGCGTGCCGGCCGGTAGCCTGAAACGCCGATGAGCCAGGGCGAGGGCGTTTTCGCGGATCGGTACGCGATCGAACGGCCTCTGGCCCGGGGTGGCATGGCCGATGTGTTCCTCGCCCACGACCGTGTGCTGGACCGCGCCGTGGCGGTGAAGGTGCTGTTCCCCGAGTTCGCCCGGGACCCCAGCTTCGTCGAGCGGTTCCGTCGGGAGGCCCAGAGCGCCGCGTCACTCACGCACCCCAACATCGTCGGCGTCTACGACTGGGGCCAGGAACACGGGACGTACTTCATCGTCATGGAGTACGTCGAAGGGCGCTCGCTGCGCGAGATCCTGCGCGCGCAGGGCTCGATCCCCGCCGTGCAGGCCGCCGGCATCGCCGCCGAGATTGCCGACGCCCTCGCGTTTGCGCACCGCAACGGGGTCGTCCACCGGGACATCAAGCCGGGCAACGTGTTGATCACCCCGGCGGGCCAGGTGAAGGTCGCCGACTTCGGGATCGCCGCCAACCCGACCGACGCCGGGGCCAGCCTCACCCAAACCGGGGCCGTCATGGGCACCGCCACCTACTTCTCGCCCGAGCAGGCGCAGGGATTCACCGTGGACGGGCGGACCGACGTGTACGCGCTCGGCGTCGTGCTGTACGAGATGGTGACGGGCGTGGCGCCGTTCCAGGCCGAGAGCCCGGTGGCGGTGGCGATGAAGCACGTCCGGGAACTGCCGATCCCACCGTCGCAGTACGTCCCGGATCTTCCGATGGACCTCGAGCGCGTGATCCTCGCCGCTATGGCGAAGGACGTGCGCGCCCGCTACCAGTCCGCGGAGGCGATGCGCGAGGACCTCATCCGCTTCGAGCGCGGGCGGCCCGTCACGGCCGCGTACGCCTCCCTCGGGGACCCCACGGTGCCGGCGGCGACCGAGGCGACCCAGATGTGGCAGCCGCCCAAGCGCCGGTGGGGGCCGATCATCGCCACGGTGGCCGGTCTTGGCATGCTGGCGGCCGTGGTCGTGGTCCTGCTCGTGCCGGCGTTCCGTGACCAGGTGCTGGGCACCTCGGCGACGTCCGCGCCGAGCGTCACGGTGCCCGACGTCACCACGGGCAACCCGACCTACGCCATGGCCCGGGCGCGCCTCGTGAGTACCGGCTTCAAGGTCAAGCGGGTCGATGTCCTCGGCAACGGCCTCGAACCGGGGCGCGTGGTCAAGCAGAGCCCGCCGGCGGGCCAGCTGCTCGGGAAGGGCAAGACCGTCGCCCTCGACGTCTCCAACAACCAGCTGACCCTCCCGAACGTCGTCGGCCAGACCGTCACCCAGGCCACGCAGACGCTGCAGGCGCTGGGCGTCTCGGTCCAGCCCATGGACCAGTCGTCGCCCGACCAGCTGCCCGGCACGGTGCTCGGCATGAGCCCAGCGGCCGGTACGCGGGTGAGCCGCGGCAGCGCGGTCGTCCTCGCCGTGGCCAAAGCGCCGCAGGTCGCGGTGCCGGCGGTGATGGGCCAGGACCAGGTCGCGGCCTCCAACACCGTCACGGCGGCGGGGCTGCAGCCGCAGATCGTCCCGATGAACAGCGACACCGTGGCGGCGGGCAAGGTGATCAACACGAACCCAGCGGCGGGCACGATGGTTGCCAAGGGCTCGACGGTCCAGCTGTTCGTCTCGACCGGCCCCCAGACCGTGACGGTCCCGGACGTCGTCGGTCAGCCGCGCGACACCGCGATCGCGACCCTCACCGGCAAGGGCCTCAGCGTGGCGGCGACCTGCTCGACGAACAGTGCCGTGATCTCCGAGAACCCTGCCGGCGGTTCGATGGTCCAACCGGGTTCGCAGGTCGCGATTTCCTGCGCCATGTAGTGGCCGGCCGAACCGCTGCCCTCGCCGCCTGGTACGAGCAGCACGGGCGGCATGCGCTGCCGTGGCGGGCGACCCGCGACCGCTGGTCGGTGCTGGTCTCTGAAGTCATGCTGCACCAGACCCAGGCTCCCCGGGTCGAGGCCGTCTACCCGGCCTTTCTCGCTGAGTTCCCGACCGCGGCGGCGATGGCGGCCGCTGCCCCGGGCGACGTCATCCAGGCGTGGGGTCGGCTCGGCTACCCGCGCCGGGCGCGGCGCCTCTGGGAGGCTGCCCGCCGAATCGCGGACGCGGGCTGGCCGACCGACCTGCGCGAGCTACCGGGGGTCGGCCGGTACACCGCCGCCGCGGTCCGTGCCCAGGCCGACGACGCCGATGTGCCAGCCGTGGACCTGAACGTGCGGCGCGTCGTGGAGCGGGTGGAGGGTCGGCGCCTCACGATCGGCGAGGCCGAGGCCGCGATGGTGCGGGCGGGCGGGCCGCTCCGGGGGCGCGACCGGCTGCTGGCCCTCATGGACGTCGGGGCGACGGTCTGCCGGCCCGCGGCCCCCCGCTGCCCCGCCTGCCCGCTCCGTCGCCGCTGCGCTGCCCGGGGCCCGCTCGTCGCCGAGCACCGCGCCGCGCCCGCCCCGTACGAGGGCTCGTTCCGGCAACGCCGTGGCGCGGTCCTGGCCCGGCTGCGGGACGGGCCGACCCCCGCAGCCTTGCTCGACGCCGCGGCCCTGACCTCGCTGCGCCGCGACGGTCTCGCCGTGCTCGACGGGGCGACCGCTCGGCTCCCCTGAGCGTTGCGGCAACGGTGGCTCAGGCGGTCGCCGCGAGCCCGGCCCGGTCCAGGAAGTTGCGCAGCAGGTGGTGTCCGGACTCGGTGAGGATCGACTCCGGATGGAACTGGACCCCCTCTACCGGCAGGCGGCGATGACGAAGGCCCATGACGAGCCCGTCCTCGCTCTCGGCGGTCACGTCGAGCTCGGCCGGGACCGACGCCCGCTCGACCACCAACGAGTGGTAGCGGGTGGCGCGGAGCGGGTCCGGGAGTCCAGTGAAGACGCCGAGCCCGTCGTGGCTGATCACCGACGTCTTGCCGTGCATGACGCGCGGCGCGCGTCCGACGCGCGCTCCGTAGACATGGCCGATGCACTGATGGCCGAGGCAGACGCCGAGGACCGGGGTGCCGTGTTCGCCGCAGTCGCGGATCACGTCATTCGAGATCCCGGCGTCCTCCGGGCGCCCGGGGCCTGGCGAGACGAGGACCGCGTCGGGCTGCAGGCGGCGAATGCCAGCCAGGTCGACTGCGTCGTGTCGGTACACCAACGGCTCGGCACCGAGCTCGCCGAGGTACTGCACGAGGTTGTAGACGAAGGAGTCGTAGTTGTCGATCACGACGACCCGACGTGTCATGCACAGGCACTGTAGGGGGCTCCCGCGGTCCCGAGGGCTAGGTTCTTCGGCGTGCCGAAGACCAAGCGCGGCAGGCCGGCGCCGGCCAAACCTTCTCGCTACACGCCCCCGAAGCCCAAGACCGCCAAGCGCAGCCCGCTCTGGGTACCGGCGACGATGTTCACCGCCCTGGGGTGCGGGATGGTCGTGATCCTCGGGAACTACCTGCAGCTCCTGCCCGGCGGGGCCGTTCGGAACGGCTACCTCTTCCTCGGCCTCGGGTTGCTCGTCGGCGGGTTCGTCCTCTCCACCCAGCTGCGCTGACCAAATCACACGCCTGTCATTCTTCCCCAGGTTCATCCCCACCCTGTGGAAAACCCGAGAGTTGCGGCCGACGGCCCACGCCGAGGAGCCCCGGCACGCCGGCGAGTGTGGGGCTGGGGATGGGTTCGTCAACCCGGCAGAGCACCGGCCTCCGCAACCGGGTGAGGATCGCGAAGCAGGTCAGGCGACGGGGCCGATCCGGACCATGTCCTCGCGGCAGTGCCGGGGCGCCTCCGGCTCGTCGCCGGCCTGAGCCGCAGTCATCGTGACCTCGGCGCCGCAGACGATGCACCGGAAGCGGGCGTCGACGGGGACCACCCGGTCCGGGTCGGGCTCGGCGTCGGGCGTGATCATGAACTTGCGGAGGGCGCCGGCGCCGACCAGGTAGATCGCGAGCATCGCGACCACCGCCACCACGGTCCGCACCGCCCACCCGATCGCGGAGACGGCCAGGATCACGGTGCCACCGGCCCGGCCCAGGTCAGCGGAGGCGCTCGAGGACGGTGGCGTTCGCCATCCCGCCCCCTTCGCACATGACCTGCAGGCCGAAGCGGCCGCCGGACCGCTCCAGCTCGTTCAGCAGGGTTGCCATGAGGCGAGCGCCCGAGCACCCGAGGGGATGGCCGAGCGCGATGGCGCCACCGTTCACGTTGACCCGCGCCATGTCGGGGTGATGCTCGCGCTCCCAGGCGAGCACGACCGGCGCGAACGCCTCGTTGATCTCGACACGGTCGATCTCGTCGAGCGTGAGCCCTGCCCGCTCGAGGGCCTTCGTCGTTGCGGGAATGGGCCCGGTCAGCATGAGCACGGGGTCGACACCCGCGAGGGCGAAGGCGTGGAACCGTGCGCGGGGCACCAACCCGAGCTCCATCGCCTTGTCCTCGCTCATCACGAGCACGGCTGCCGCGCCGTCGGTGATCTGCGAGGAGTTGCCGGCGGTGATCACGCCGTCGGGCTTGAACGCCGGCTTCAGCTTTGCGAGCGCCTCGAGGGTCGAGTCGGCGCGGATGCCCTCGTCCCGCGTCATGGTCTCGCTGCTCTCGTCGGTCTGCACGTCGACGGGCACGATCTCACGCTCGAAGCGGCCCTCCTCGGTGGCACGCGCCGCGCGGCGGTGGGATTCGAGCGAGAACTCGTCGTTCTCCTCACGTGAGATGCTCCACTTCTCGGCGATCAGCTCGGCCGAGATGCCCTGCGGCACGAGGTCGTAGCGCACTGGAAGCTGACGGCCGAAGGGGTTCGTTCCCGGGAGCAGCGACGACCCCATCGGGGTCCTGGTCATGCTCTCGACACCGGCCGCGATGACGACGTCGTACGCGCCGGCAAGCACCCCCTGGGCGGCGAAGTGGGCGGCCTGTTGCGACGAGCCGCACTGACGGTCGATGGTCGTCCCGGTCACCGACTCCGGGAAGCCCGCCGCCAGCGCGGCGTTGCGGCCGATGTTGACGGCCTGGTCGCCGACCTGGGAGACGCAGCCCATGATGACGTCTTCGATGAGCGCAGGGTCAAGATCGTTCCGTTCGACGAGGGCGCGCAGGGTGTGCGCGGCGAGATCGACCGGGTGCCAGTCCTTGAGCCTGCCGTTGCGCCGCCCCAGTGGTGTGCGCACGGCGTCAACGATCACTGCACTCGCCATCAGATGCCTCCGCAGGGTGTGCCGTCGGTCGGGCCAACGATACGCTCCGCTCGGTGCCCCGGAATCTCGACGACGCGCTCGGGGACGGCGGGATGCCGTTGCTGGCGCAGCTCGGCCTGTCGTTCGAGCGGTACGGAGAAGGCTGGGCCGAGGCGACGTGGACGCCAACGACGCTGGCGTGCAACCCGCTCGGATCCGTCCACGGCGGCGTCTACGGCGTCGTGCACGACGCGGCCATGAACTTCGCCGCCAGCAGCGCCCTCGGGCGTGGCGACCGTGCGACCACGCTGGACGTCGCCTACCAGACGATGCGGTCCAGCCCCGCCGGTTCGCCTCTTTCGGTGCGGGGTGAGGTCGTCCGGCTCACGACGAGCGTCGCCTACCTGGAGTCGACGGTTCGGGACGCCGACGAGGCCCTCGTCTCTCGCGGGATGGCGACGTTCTTCGTGCGGCGTCGCGACGCGTGACGGCCACCGTCGCCACAGAGCCCCGACTCGACGGACCGCGCTCGGGCCGCGCGCGGTTCGGCTGGGTCGCGGAGCTCGCGGTCATGGCCGGGATCTACGTCGTCTACGACCGGCTGCGCGACCAGGTGGCGGGGCCGACCCACGTCGCGTTCGAGCACGCCAAGCAGCTGGTGGCCGCCGAGCGCTGGCTCGGCATCTACTGGGAGCGGGACGTCCAGCAGGCGTTCCTGCACGTCGACTGGTTCATCGCGTTCTGGAACATCTTCTACGGCACCGTCCACTTCGTGTTTCCGGTCGTCGCGCTCGTCTGGCTGTACCGGAAGGCCCCGGCTCGGTACCGCCGCTGGCGGACGACGCTGGTCCTGATGTTCGGGCTCGCAGTGTTGTCGTTCTGGCTGTATCCGCTCATGCCCCCCCGGGTCATGCCGGCGCGCTATGGGTTCGTCGACACGGCCGCGCACTACTACAACTTCGGCCCGCAGCTGCACGTTCGCTTCCTTCCGAACGGCCAGCCCAGCCGCGAGAGCATCGAGCAGTTCGGCAACCTGTTCGCCGCCATGCCCAGCTTCCACGTCGGATGGTCGACCTGGGCGGTCCTGGCCGTGTGGCCCATGGTGCGGCGGCGGTGGGTGAAGGCGGTGCTCATCGCCTACCCGCTGAGCATCTTGTTCTGCATCACCGTGACTGCGAACCACTGGCTGCTCGACGCCGTCGGCGGGTGGGCGGTGCTTGCCGTGGGCTATGCCGGTGCGGTCGTCCTCGAGCGGAGCGCGACCGCGGCTCGGCGCGTGCGGTCCGGCTAGTCCAGGATCGACGTCCGGACCCGCCGCCGGCGCACCGCCAGCCAGGCGGCGCCGAAGATCCCGAAGGTGGCCAGGCCCGCCAGCCACGGCGTGGCGCTCGGGCCGCCGCGGTTGGCGTTCACGCTCACCGCCGCCCGTCGGACGCCGCTGGGCCGGCCGCGCGTCTTGACTTGACCGGCGGCGGACTGGAACCAGTCCGGCCGCCAGAGCCAGATGACCGTCACGGGTTGCACTGCGCCCGGCTTCGGCGTCGCGAACGCCGGCAGCCGCGGCGTGAACGACACCTGGGTGACGGACTGGGCTGGCGCCGAGGGCCCGGCCACCGGCGGGGAAGCTGGCGACGCGTGCTGCGGAGGTGGGCTGGGCTGCGGCTCGATCAAGAACTGGGCCGGTGGGCTCTCGCTGAACCTGTGGGTGTTCTGGTCCTCGGCGCGGAGGGTCAGCGTGTACTGGCCGGGGGTCTGGAAGATGCTGGCCGGAGGCGTGTAGCTGGGCCCCGACTGCTGATCGATCTGGCCGTTGTTGAAGGACAGAGTCCACGTGTAGGTGACGCCGGGAGCGTTCGGGGAGTTGAACGTGAAGTGATCGGCTGGAGTGAGCTGGTTGTTCGGAGGGCCGGAGAAGAGTGCGCTGGGCGGGGGAGGTGGCGGTTGCGTTGGGGGCGTCGTCGTCGTCGGGCTCGGCACCGTGATGTTCTGCTGCAGGTTCTGCACCTGATCTGGGGGCACGTTGACGCCGAACAACACGTTGTTGTAGGTCCCCGGGCTCCCCGACACCTTGAACGTGCAGGACGTCGCGGGGTGCAGCGCGAGCGAGCACGGGTTCGTATCCACCTGATCGAGGGTGAAGCCTCCCGGGCCTGAAGACCAGCTAGCGGGCCAGTTCCCTCCCGGCCACAGCTGAGCCGGGGTCGCGGTGCTGCCGCTGGCCACCGAGAGCGTCACCGTCTGCCCCGGGCTCGGGCTCGGGGGGTTGAGCACGAACGCGATCCACTGGTTGGGAGGCAGGGAGTTGGCTGGACCCGGTACGGGGGTCACTGCGCCAGCCAGCTCGCTCAGGGCTCCGACCACCAGGACGGCGGCGACAACCCCGAGGCCGAGCGCTCGAGGCACATATCCCCACCCTGGCGGCCGCGCCATCGGATCATCATCGCGCGCGCGCCGAGCGTGAAATTCAGCACCCTGGGTGGCCTCGAGGCCCAGCCGGGCCGCTCAGATGCCAGCCACCGCCGTGACGGCCTCGGGGGTCAAGTCCGCCAGCGATGCGACGACGCGCGCGGCCAGGTCGAGGGCACTGGCCTCGGGTGGGAAGCGGCGGTTCGGGATGGCCACGACCAGGGCGCCCGCCGCGTGGGCGGACCGGATCCCATTCGTCGAATCCTCGACCGCGACGCACTCGCTCGGCGGCACCCGCAGCCCGGCGGCCGCCGCCAGGTACACGTCCGGAGCCGGCTTGCCACGCTCGACCTCCTCGGACGACACGACCGCGTCGAAGCAGCCTCGCAGCCCGCTGCCGTCCAGGAAGGCGTCGATGACCGGTCGGTTCGACGACGACGCCAGTCCGAGGGGCCAGCGTTCAGCGAGAGCCCGCACGGTCTCGACCGCGTGCGGGAGCAGTGGCAGGCACTCACGGTACGCGGCGAGGACCATGGCCGCGACGCCCTCGGAGATGGCGGCCGGGGAATCGCGAACGCCGAGCTCGTCGTGCAGGTACCGCGACCACTCCGGCGCGCTCATGCCCATCAGCGTGCGGGTCGCGGCCGGTTGCCACGTGCCGCCGTGCGCGGTGACGAACGACTTGCGGGCCTCATCCCAGGTCTGCTCGGAGTCGAGGAGCACCCCGTCGAGGTCGAAGAGGACGGCGGCCGTCACCCGGCGTCGCCCATGCGCAGCACCCGCTCACGAGGCATTCGCAGGAACTTGCCGGTCGCCTCGACCGTGACCACACCGGCCTGCAGCGCCCGCCCAGTCGCGGTCGTGACCCGTCCCGCGCGTGCACTCACCCAGCCCTCGAAGATCGTCTCGGTCTCGAGTCGCGTCGGGCGCCGGTACCGGACGTTGAGCTCCACCGTCGGCCCGGCGGCGGCCGCCAGCCGGTTGGCGGCCGTGAAGACCATGTCGAAGACACCGCAGAGCACGGCGCCGTGCACGCATCCAGGCGGGCCCTCGTAGGGCTTCGTGAACCGAGCCCGGCCGACGGCCCGGGGCGGCTCGAGGGAGATCCGCACCGGGAGGGCGAGCGGGTTGTACTCGCCGTGGATCACGTCGAACGGCGCGATCTCGTCGGGTCCCGCCTCCGGATCCGCCGCCGTCACGTAGAGGTACGGGACCTCCGACGGCACGAACGATGCCAGCCGTCCGGCGACGGCCTCGAGGTCGGCGGCGGCGACGCCGGTCTCCTCCGGAGGCGCCGTCGTGGTCACGGTCAGGGCGATCAGGCGACGCACCGCCGAGGCCAGGGCGCCGAGCTCGCGCTCGCGACCCCGAACCGTCGGGTGCAGGTGTGGCTCCACCGCCGGGCGAGTCTTCCAGAACCGTCCCGCGCGAGCCGCCGGGGCACCAGCGGGCCGGCCGTCGACGTCGTCGTCGGGTGATCGCTGGAGCCGCGGGCCACGGCCGGTCGTGGAGCGGACCGGGGTCGAACCGGCGACCTTCGGCTTGCAAAGCCGACGCTCTACCAGCTGAGCTACCGCCCCTCGGGGCCCAGACGAGCGTATAGGGGACGAAGCACGCGTCGCCGACCGTGGTCACGCCCGTCGGCGAGCAGAGGCGGGCAGGCGGGTGAACCGATCGATGTCCGCGTCGCGGAAACGACGCACGGGGCGGCCCGGTGGAGCGCGCCGCGCCGCGATCGATCGCCGATTCAGGCGACCGTGACTCCTTCGAACGCGGCGGCCTTGACCCCCCGTCGGGCCAGCTCGGCGAGGAAGGGCGCCGGTTCCACGAGCGCACCGAGCCCTCGCGCGCCAGGCTCGGGTGCTCGGAGCCGAACGTCCGGCAGCAGCCCGGCCACCCGCGCCGCGGCCACGGCCAAGACCGTGCCGGCGGCGACCCCGGGCCGCTCGATGACCCCGTAGACGACGCCCTCGCGAGCACCGGCCCGCGCGCCCCATACCTCGACCCGGGCGGCGCCCCAGTCGCCATCGTCGCGTCGCCGGCCCGTGAGAAGGTGACGGCGCGTCGTCGCGACGTCGGCGGCGCGGACCGTCACCCGGCTCGCTGTCGGGACGGCCTGGTGAAGCGTCTCGACCCCGCCCACGGTGATGCACTCGCGCGCGCCGATCGGGTCGGGGAACCAGACCAGCTCAGGCCCGACCCTTCGCTCGACGCGGGCGGCGCCGTGCGACCACTCGACCGGGCGCTCCCGCCGGGCCCGGCGCAGCGAGTTCACGCACGCCCCGCCCGCGGCTCCAACGCGGGCGACGTGCACCTCGTCAGCGCGGTCGAGCGCGTCGGCGGCGTGGCGCGCGAGCACGTCGGTGAGTCCCGGCGCGAGGGCACAGCCGGCCACGACGGTGACGCCGTGATCGCGTGCCGCCGCGTCGAGGGCGAGGAGCTCGCCGATACCGTCGTCGCCGACCGCCGCGACCGACCTCCCTTCGGCGACCGCACGCTCGGCCAGCGGTAGCGCGGCCTCTCCGGGCACTGCGAGCGCGACGGCGTCGACGTCGGCGGGGATGGTGCCGAACGGCGCCGGCTCGATCCCGAGCGCCGCCGCCACCTCGTCGGCCCGGTCCGCCCGGCGTGCGGTCACCAGGACCCGGTCGACGCCGGGGGTGTCGATGAACTGTCGGGCGGCCCGAACACCGACCGCGCCGGCGCCCGCGAGGAGCAGCGTCGTCACCGGAAGTCGGGGCCCTCGAGCTCGCGCCACCCGCCGGTCGTCGGCGGGACGCTGCCCTTGGCCCGCAGGCGCACCACGATGCCGGCGAGCAGGCCGCACAGCACGACCAGCGCCCAGCGACGAAAACTCCTCATCGTGGGGCTAGGTGGAATCGAACCACCGACCTCACCCTTATCAGGGGTGCGCTCTAACCGACTGAGCTATAGCCCCGGGGACGGGTCAGGGTAGTCCGCACGTCCTTCCTCTCTCACCGTGATCTCAACGCCGCCGAACAGCTCGGCGAAGATGTTGTAGAAGGACGCCGAGATCACCGTGATCACCACCTGCAGCGCCACGACCACGAGCCCAACGAGGATCGCGCCCCGCAGCACCGTCGCCGACAGGAAATGGAAATTCTTGGCCGACAACAGGTCCCCGAGGAACTTCTCGATGCTATGGACGATGCCCACGGACACCGCGATGAACCACAGTGACACCAGGGCAACGATGGTCACGAACATCGCGCTGAGATAGAAGCAGAGCGACAGCTTCGTCACCGACCACAGATCGACCTTCGTGACCGTCTGGCGATAGTGCCGCTCCGCGCCGACCGTCGCGGCACGCGTCGTCGCGGTCATGGGTGCCACGATCGGCGGAGCGGCAACCACCGGCGCTGGGGCCGCGATCGGCGGGGTCGCTGGCGGCGGGGCGGCGGCGACGGTCGCGGTAGTCACGCGGCCCGGGAACCGGAACCGCCGCGAGGATGTCTTCGGCTCCTCGACGAGCACCGCCTCGGCGTCCGCTTCCGACGTGACCGCTGCCGGTGGGTCGGCGGCGCGGACGGGCTTCGGCGGCTTCGGCGCGTCCGGCGTCGACTTCGCGATCTCGGGCTCCGACCGCGCCGGCGCCGGGCTGGACGCCTCGGCGGGCAGCTCTGCGGCTGCCGGAGGCTTGGGGGTCCTCGCAGGCTTCAGCGGCTTCGGCAGCTTCGGCCCGCGTCTGGACTTGGCCGTCCGCTCGCTCGGCTCGGCCGCGGGCTCGTCGGGGCCCTCGAGCGCACCGGCTGGCTCACTCGGCGTCGCAGCCGCTGAGGCTGCCGATGCTGCTGCCGCGGTGACCGCCGACGCGGCCGCGCCCGGTGTGCGTCGTCCACGACGGGGCGGTGCCGGCGCGTCGGCGGTCGAAGCGACGGTGACCGTCGCGTCGGCGGACCCCGCGCCGTCCCGGCTCGCGCGCGTTCGTCGCCGTGGTGGAGCTGCGGCCTGGTCGCCGGACGCGGGAAGTTCCTCAGGCGGAGTGCTCATGGGGATCCGTCGGCGTCCTCTCCGTTGTCACCCTCCAACACGGGGGCGACCGCAACGATCGCGTCACCGTCGCCGAGTCGGGCTACCCGCACGCCGGTCGCATCGCGACCTTGCGCCGAGACCTCGGCGGCCGGAAGACGAATGATATTGCCGGCCGAGGAAAACACCAGAATCTCGTCGTCCTCACTGACCGTGAAGGCCGCCACGACGGACCCGCGGGCGGCGGTGATCTTCATGCCCCGCACGCCTTGCCCGCCCCTCCCCTGCCGGTGAAACAGGTCGAGCTTCGTCCGCTTGCCGTGCCCGCTCGAGCTCACGAAGAGCATCACGGCGCCTCGGCGGTAGAGATCGCAGGCCACGACCTCGTCGTCGGCTCGCAGGCGCATGCCCCGGACGCCGGCGGTCGCTCGCCCGGTCGGGCGAACGCTGCTCTCGGCGAACCGGATCGCCTGCCCGTTTCGACTCACCATCACGATGTCGTCCCGGCCCGTGGTTTGGATCACGCGCACGAGCTCGTCGCCGCGGGGCAGGTTGATAGCAATCAGCCCGTTGCGCAACGATGAGTCGTACTCCGACATGCGCGTCTTCTTGACGGTGCCCTTCCTCGTGGCGAAGAAGAGGTACGCCCCGTCCTCGTAGGTGCGAGTGTCGATGATGGCGTGGATGCGCTCGCCGGAGACCAACGGGATGAGGTTCACGAGGGCCGTGCCACGCGCGGTGCGGTCTTTCATCGGGATCTCGTGCGCGCGCAGCCGGTACACCTTGCCGCGATTGGAGAACAGCAGGAGGTACGAGTGCGCGCTCGTGGTGAGTAGCTGATCGACGTAATCGTCGGAGCGGCTACGGCTCCCGCGCACGCCACGCCCGCCCCGGCCCTGCCGGCGGAAGGTGTCGGCGGCCACGGTCTTGATGTATCCGCTGTTGGTGAGTACGACGACGACCTCCTCGTCCTCGATCAGATCGAGGAGGTCGATGGCACCGGTGTCAGCCGTGAGCCGGGTGCGCCGCTTGTCGCCGAAGCGGTCGCGGAGCGCGAGCAACTCGTCCTTGATGACCTTGCGGAGCTTCGGCTTGCTGCGCAGAATCGATTCCAGCTCCTTGATCGTCTCGCGGAGCTCGGCGAGCTCGTTCAGGAGCTTCTGACGCTCCAGTGCCGTCAGCCGACGCAGCTGCATATCGAGAATGTGGTTGGCCTGAATCTCGGTGAACACGAACGGCTCCGACATCAGCCCGGCGCGGGCGGTTTCGACATCGGCGGCGGCACGGATCAGCGCAATGACGGCGTCGAGCATGTCGAGGGCCTTGCAGAGACCCTCAACGATGTGCTCGCGCTGCTTCGCCTTCTGGAGCCGGAACTCGGTGCGCCGCGTCACGACCTCCATCTGGTGCGCGACGTACACGAGGATCGCCTGGTCGAGCGAGAGCAGCCGAGGGACGCCGTCGACGAGCGCCAGCATGTGGACGGGGAAGCTCGTCTGCATCGGTGTGTGCTTGTAGAGCTGGTTCAGCACGACGTTCGGGTTGCTGTCTCGACGCAGCTCGACCACCAGCCGGGTGGTGTCGCCGGCGGACTCGTTGCGGACGTCGCGGACGCCCTCGAGCTTCCGATCGTTGACGAGCTCGGCCACCTTCTGGCCGATTACCTCGATGGAGGTCTGGTAGGGCACCTCCGTCACGACGATGCGCTGCTCACCACGCCGGCCTTCCTCGATCTCGGCGACGGCGCGCATCTTGATGGAGCCGCGGCCCGTCGTGTAGGCGTCCTTGATCCCCTGCTTCCCGAGGATCAGCGCGCCGGTCGGGAAGTCGGGCCCTTTGACAATCTTCATGAGCTCCGAGGGCCGGGCGTCAGGGTGATCGAGTACGTGGACGGCGGCGTCGATCACCTCGCGGAGATTGTGGGGCGGGATGTTCGTCGCCATTCCGACGGCGATACCGCCGACCCCGTTCACGAGCAGGTTCGGGAACCGCGCCGGGAGAACGATGGGCTCGTCGCGCTGGCCGTCGTAGGTCGGGACACGGTCGACCGTGTCCTCGTCGATCTCGCCGATCAGCTCCATCGCCAGCGGCCCGAGGCGGGCCTCGGTGTAGCGCTGTGCGGCAGGACGGTCGTTCGGGTCGGGTGACCCGAAGTTCCCATGTCCGTCCACGAGTGGGTACCGCAACGAGAAGTCCTGGGCCATGCGGGCCAAGGCGTCGTAGATCGCACTGTCGCCGTGCGGGTGGTACTTGCCCATGACCTCGCCGACGGCCTGAGCCGCTTTCTGGTACTTACGGTCGGGGCGAAGACCGAGGTCGTACATCCCGTAGAGGATCCGACGGTGGACGGGCTTCAGACCGTCGCGGGCGTCCGGCAACGCCCGAGCGGTGATGACGGACATCGCGTAGTCCAAGAAGGAGCGCTCCATCTCCTCCTGGATCTCGACGAGCTCGACGCTGCTCGAACCCGCTGCTTGCGTGTCGTCGCCCTCAGGCATCGATGAAGCGCACGTCCTTCGCGTTGTCCTGGATGAACCGGCGTCGCGTTTCCACGTCGTCGCCCATCAAGGTCGAGAACATCTCGTCGGCGATGGCGGCGTCCTCGACCGAGACGCGCAGCAGCGTACGCGTCCCCGGGCTCATGGTGGTCTCGCCCAGCTCTTGCCAGTCCATCTCTCCGAGGCCCTTGAAGCGATTGATCTCGATCTTCTTGCCTTCGTGCTCGGTCTCGAACGCCCGCAGGGCGGCCTCGTCCTTGAGGTAGAAGCGCTCCTTGCCGATATCGGCTCGGTAGAGCGGCGGCTGGGCGATGTAGATGCATCCGTAGCGCACGAGCTCGGCCAGCTGACGGTAGAAGAACGTGAGGAGCAGCGTCCGGATGTGCGCCCCGTCGACGTCGGCATCCGCGAGCACGATGATCTTGTGGTACCGAGTCTTCGACCCGACGAAGTCATCGCCGATGCCCGCACCGATCGCCTGGACGAGGGTCTGGATCTCCTCGTTCTTCAGCATCCGGTCGATACGCGAACGCTCGACATTCAGGATCTTGCCCCGGATCGGAAGGATCGCCTGGAACCGAGGATCGCGCGCCCGCTTCGCCGAGCCACCGGCGCTGTCCCCTTCGACGATGAACAGCTCGGACTCGGCCGGGTCCTTCGACGCACAATCGGCCAGCTTGCCGGGCATCGCTGCGCTCTCGAGGAGCGACTTGCGGCGGGTGAGGTCGCGCGCCTGGCGGGCGGCGACGCGGGCTCGGGAGGCCTGGATGGCCTTGTTGACGATCAAGCGCCCCTCGGGCGGGTGCTCCTCGAGCCACTCGGCGAGCTTCTCGTTCGTGGCCCGCTCCACGGACGACCGCATCTCGGTGTTCCCGAGCTTGGCCTTGGTCTGACCCTCGAACTGGGGTGAGCGGAGCTTCACCGAGACGATCGCCGTGAGCCCCTCGCGGATGTCCTCGCCGAGAAGGTTCGAGTCCTTGTCCTTCAGCAACGCCTTCGCCTTCGCGTACTTGTTCAGCACGTTCGTCAACGCCTTCTTGAAGCCCTCCTCGTGCATCCCACCTTCGGTCGTGGCGATGTTGTTCGCGAACGAGTGGAGCCCCTCGTAGAACCCGGTGTTCCATTGCATCGCGATCTCGATCTCCGAGCCGGGGCTGCGATCTTCGAACGCGACCACGCGCTTGAACAGTGGCTCCTTGGCCGTGTTCAGATGCTTCACAAAGTCCACGATGCCGCCCGTGTACCGGAAGCTCTGAGCCAGCGGCGGCTCCACGCGCTCGTCCCGGAAGCGGATCTCGAGGCCCTTGTTGAGGAACGCCATCTCTCGGAGCCGCTCGATGAGCGTCTGGGCGCGGAACTCCGTGTCCTCGAACACGGCCGGGTCGGGCCAGAACGTGATGACGGTTCCGCGCCGCTTCGACGTCCCCACCTTCTTGAGCCGGCCCTGGGGAACGCCGCCCTTCGCGAAGTGCTGCTCCCACCGCGACCCGTCCCGATGGATCTCGAGATCGAGCCGGGCCGACAGCGCGTTGACCACGGATACCCCGACGCCGTGCAGGCCACCGGAGATCTTGTAGCCGTCTCCGCCAAACTTCCCGCCGGCGTGCAGTGTGGTCATGATGATCTCGGCCGCCGACTTCTTGGGGTCGTCGGGGTGCGGGTCGACCGGGATCCCGCGGCCGTCGTCGGAGACGCGGCAGCCACCGTCAGCCAACAGGGTGACGTCGATGCGGGTGGCCTCTGCGGCCATCGCCTCATCGACCGAGTTGTCGACGACCTCGTAGACGAGATGGTGCAGACCGGACGGACCGGTCGAGCCGATATACATCCCGGGGCGCTCGCGCACCGGCTCGAGGCCCTTGAGAACGGTGATGTCCTTAGCTGTGTAGCTCGCTTTACGAGTCAAGGCGCGCGCACCCCGCTGGGGATCAGCGACGATTTCAGCGTCGCGGGAAAGGGAACACGCTCTGGGCCTCGGTGATCAAGGGTGGCGAGGTGGGCCACCACGTCAACGCGCCCGAACGACACTTTCGAGTGTACCAGAGCGCACCCACGAAACAGTGTCCACGCGGCGTCAACGCGCCGGCTCGACGATGACGCGGATGGCGTGAACGCTGTCCTGGCCGCTGATCTCCGCGAGCCGCGCGCGGATCTCGTGTTCGAGGTACCGGAGCTCGGTCGCCCAGGGTGCCGCGTCCACCGCGATGGTCAGCGTTCCATCGCGGAGGCTGCTGGGCCGGGCGTGCTCGGCGACCGTCGCGCCGACGACGTCGGGCCAGCGGTCGCTGAGCGAGGCCACCAGCCCCGGGTCGGGCAGCCCGAGCTCCTCGCCGACGGCGCGCAAGGCGTCGGCGAGCGGCGTCGGCACGTCGCCGCGGCGGCGGGAGGGCTCGTTCACAGGCTTGGCTGGGCCCCGGTCACCCGACCGGCTCCCACCTCAAGATGACACGCGGGTGTGATGCCCGCGGGCAGGGTTCCGGCCGTGGTGACGACCGTCTGGGCGCCGCTGGGGAGCGCCGCGACGAGGGCCGCGGCTCGCTCGCCGTCGAGCTCGCTGAACACGTCGTCGAGGAGCAGCACCGGCTCACTGCCCACGACCTCCGCCACCACCCGATGCGAGGCCAGGCGGAGGGCGAGCGCCAGGGTGCGCTGCTCACCTTGGGAGGCGTGCGTGCGGCTGTCACGCTCGTCGATGGTGAGCCGGCAATCGTCCCGGTGGGGGCCGACGAGGGTGACCCCACGGTCGAGCTCGCGTCGCCGCTCTCGCTCGAGCGCAGCGCGCAGCGCGGCCTCGACCTGGTCTACGGGGGGATCCGGATCAGCCCAGCCCGGGTGGTAGGCGGTGCGGACGTGGAGCGTGTGCGGGGCCAACGCCCGGTACGCCGCATCCACGGCGGGTGCGAGCCGGGCCAGGAGCCGCAGCCGCCCCCGCACGAGCTCGCCTCCCGCCTGAACGAGCTGATCATCGAACACGGCCAGCGTGGCGCGGGCCTCCCGGTCCCGCACGCCGGCACGAAGCAGGGCGTTGCGGTGGCGCAGCACCCGCTCCACGTCCCCGCGCACGCCGGCGTAGCGGGGCGCCGACGCGGCCAGGAGCTCGTCGAGGAAGCCCCGCCGCTCACCGGGGCCCCCCTTCACGAGCTGCAGGTCGTCCGGCGCGAACACGGTCACGCGGAGGCTGCCGAGGAGATCGCGGGTGCGGGCCGCCGGATGTCCGTTCAAGAGGATGCGGTGCCGGCCGACCTGTCGGAGCTCCACGTCCACGCTCCGGGTACCGGAGCCGTTGCCCACAACGCCACGGATGACCGCCCGCTCGGCTCCGTCACGGATCAGTGCCCCATCGGGAACCCGACGGAACGAGTGACCGAGCGCCAGCCAGCCCATTGCCTCCAAGAGACTGGTCTTGCCCTGGCCGTTCGCGCCGGTCACGCCGATCACCGCCGCCGGCAGCTCGAGCGCGACTGACTCGTAGCAGCGAAAGTCGAGGAGCTCGAGTCGGGCCAGGTACACGCTGCGTCCACGGCACGGCACACCGGGGGCGAGCCCGCCGCGCCGATCAGGCGATCCGCACCGGCATGAGCAGGTACAAAAAGTCCGCCCCGTCGCTTCCCCGCAACACCGCCGGCTTCAACGGGTCGATCGTCTCGATCACGATCTCAGAGGATCCCGCCGCCTCCAGCCCGTCGAGGAGGAACTGTGAGTTGAACGCCACCGTGAGCTCGGCGCCTTCGTACTTTGCCTCGACCGGCTCGTACGACTGCCCGACGTCCTGGGCCGTGGCCGACAGCTCCAGCCCGCCGGCGCTCATCGCGAGCCGGATGGGGCTCGAATCTCGGTTCTGACCTGCCACCAGTCGAACGCGGTTCACAGCGTCTGCCAGCGCGTCCCGCTCGACCGCGAGCCGGTTCGGGTAGCCGCTCGGCACCAGCTGCTGGTAGTTCGGGAAATCCCCCTCCACCAGACGAGCGGTCAGCTCGGTTCCGTTCAGGCGGAAGGTGACGTCGCGCTCCCCGAGGAACACCTCCACTTCGCCGTCGGTCGGGAGGAGCCGCTGCAACTCCCCGAGGCCTTTGGCCCCCACGAGCACCGAGCGACCTTCCGTCAACAAGCTGACGCCGGGCAGGTCCCGGACTGCGAGCCGATACGAATCCGTGGCGACCAAGCGAACACCGTCCGCCGTCGCCGCGACGAGCACGCCGGTCAGAATCGGGCGGGCATCGTCTTTCGAGGCCGCCGGGACGACCTGGCGCAGCCCCTGGGCTAGCGGACCCGCCGCCACCTTCACCCCTTGACCCTCCGGCTCCGGGAGTCGCGGAAAATCCGACGCGGCCAGGGTCCGAACCTCAGACCGGAACCGGCCCGCCTCGATCTTGGCCTGGTCGTCTCCGAGCTCCACTTGCACGACGCCAGCGGCGAGACGGCCCATCAGCTCCTGCAAGAGCCGGGCGACGAGCACCGCGCTCCCCTCCCCCTCCACCTCGGCCGGCACCCGCACCCGGATCGTCAGCTCTAGGTCGGAACCGACCAGCTCCACCTGGTCGCCCTGGAGCCGGACGAGTAGCCCCGACAGGACCGGTAGGGCCCCGCTCCGAGACGCCACAGCGCGGTAGGCGCTCGCCACGGCGTCGGCGAGGGTGTCACGTTCGCAACGGAACTTCACGGGCACTCCTGTGAGGTGGCCTACCGCTTACTACTAAGTACCAAGGGTTGTCGTTGTTATAGGGGGTGTGGATTGTGGACAAGCCCCCCGTTTAGGCAGGTCAGAGGGCAGATCGGTCCTCCCCAGCTATCCCCAGGTCGGACGCTCGCTCCACTGCCCGTCAGCGGTCTGGTCCCTGGAACGCCAGCGTATCCAGAGGGGGTGAGGGGAAATCCCCAGGCTTCCACAGCGTCGTCCACACGGGGTCAGCTGGCGCTGCCGCGGCGGATCCGCTTCATGAGCTCGTTGACTTGGTCGAACGTGTGGTGCCGCTCGTGCATCTGCTCGCGGATCTTGTCGACCGCGTACATGACCGTGGTGTGGTCGCGGCCGCCGAACTCCTCGGCGATTCGCGGGTAGCTGAGGTCAGTGAGCTCGCGCATGACGTACATGCCGATCTGCCGAGCGTTGACGAGCGGCCGCCGCCGGCTCTTGCCACAGAGTTCGTCGAGGGTCCAGCCGAACTGCTTCGCGGTTTCGTCGAGGATGAGCGTGGGTGTGATCTCACGCGGTTTCGTGGCGGGCAGGAGGTCGGCAAGGACGGACCGCGCCACTTCTTCCGACAGCGGCGCTCGGTTCAGGCTCGAGTAGGCGGCAACTCGGATCAGCGCGCCCTCGAGCTCCCGGATGTTGTCCTGGATGCTTGAGGCGATGAAGGCGAGGACCTCGTCCGGGATGCCGTGGAGGTGTTCAGCCTCTGCCTTCTTGCGAAGGATCGCCAGGCGGGTCTCGAACTCGGGGGGCTGGACATCGGTGATGAGGCCCCATTCGAACCGGCTGCGCAGCCGGTCCTCGAGGGTAGCGATCGACTTCGGTGAGCGGTCTGACGAGATGATGATCTGCCCGCCTGCGTTGTGGATCTGGTTGAAGGTGTGGAAGAACTCCTCTTGCAGTTCCTGGGTGCGCTCGAGGAATTGGATGTCGTCGATGAGCAGCACGTCGAGGTCGCGGTAGCGACGCTTGAAGAGGGGCATACGCGTGCGATCTCGGATGGCCTCCACGAAGTCGTTCATGAATGCTTCGGTGGTGAGGTACCGCACCCGGAACTTTGGAAGGACCGCCCGTACGTGATGACCGATCGCGTGGAGCAGGTGCGTCTTGCCGAGGCCGGCGCGGCCGTAGATGAACAAGGGGTTGTACGCCTGCGCCGGCTCCTCCGCGACGGAGAGCGCGGCAGCGTGCGCGAACCGGTTCGAAGCACCGATCACGAACTGGTCGAATGTGTAGCGGGGGTTCAGCATCGTCGACGACAGCGGCGTTGTGACCGACGGCGCCGGGGTCGGTGGCTCCGGTGCGGCAGCCACTGTTGGCTGGCTCAGGGCCAGGAGGACCTCGTCGCCACGGGCCTCAGTGTCGACCTGCAGGTCCACGGCCAGGGCCCGGCCGGTGGACCGCAGCAGGGCTGACTCGAGGATGGGCAGGTACTGAGACCGGATCTTCTCGGCTGCGAAGGCGTTAGGGACCCCGAGGTACAAGACGTCGTCGTCGAGGCCCAGCGGGTGGAGGCCGTGGAACCAGGTCTGCCACGCCGAGTCGGCGAGCTCGGCCCGGACTCGCCCGCGGGCCTGGTCCCAGATGCGTTCGGCCAGGTCGTCGGCGGGGGTCAGATCCGGCGGGTCTTCGTTGTCCACAGGCGCGTCCACACGTTGTGGAGAAACGGGAGTGGCGCCCGCCGCTCCCCCCTCCGGGCTGGCCGGCCGGTCGAGGCGGAGGCCCCGCAGGGAAGTGCGCCGCCGGAGGCCGGAACGACGGCGAGCGGGGAACGTAGCACCGGGTGGCGAGACGTCACAAGGGGCGATGTCGAGGCGAGACCAGTGCGCGCGAGCCCGGGGGCGGCGCGGCACGGGCGCGTTGCGACGTCCTTCGAAGGGGCCCGGTACACTGCTCCGTTACCGCGGCGGCGTGTCCTCGTAGCGCTCCGCCCCCTCGGCGGAGGCCCAGCGTCTCGGGTGCGCTCCAGGAGGCCATGCGTGAAGCGCACGTTCCAACCCAACACTCGGAAGCGCAAGAAGAAGCACGGCTTTCGCGCGCGGATGCAGACGCGCGGCGGCCGGGCGGTGCTGAAAGCGCGACGCGCCCGAGGCCGCAAGCGGCTCGCGGCCTGACTGACGCTGTCCGCGACCGTGGGACGTTCGAGGCGCTCGCTCAGGCCCGGCCGGCGCGACGCGGACCGGTTTCGGTGCGGGCGGTCGCGGGAGTCGGCGCCGGACCGCCCCGGGTCGCGTACGCGGTGGGGCGGGCCGTGGGGGGCGCGGTGGCGCGCAACCGAGCACGGCGGCGTCTCCGGGCCGCCGTCGGTGTCCACGCGGACGCATTGCAACGCGGCGCGGCGTACCTCGTGGCGGCCGGTCGGGAAGCCGTGACGATGCCTTTCTGCGAGTTGGCTCGGCACGTGGGGGAAGCCGTCCGCGCCCAGGAGCTCCGACGATGAGCGGGAGCGCTCGGCCACGCCTGGCCGCCCGCTTGCTGATGGTGCCGATCCGAGCCTGGCGGCTGGCGAGCACGCGGCTGCCGTCGCGATGCCGGTTCTATCCGTCCTGCTCCGAGTACGCGCTCGAGGCGCTTGCCGAGCACGGGGCTACGCGCGGCAGCTGGCTGGCGGCTCGGCGCCTCGCTCGATGCCACCCCTGGCATCCCGGGGGCGTGGATCACGTCCCCCCGTCGAACAGACGTTCCCCGAGGGCGGCGCCCGGCGCCGCCACCTCCTGAGAGGCCGAGATGCAGCAGTTCCTGAACACGATCTACAACGCGCTCGGGGCCGTCCTGGCCTTCTTCTACTCGCTGATCCCCAATCTGGGGGTGGCGATCATCCTGCTGACCCTCGTCGTGATGGTCGTGCTCTACCCGCTGACGGCCAAGCAGGCGAAGTCGATGATGGCCATGCAGCGCGTGCAGCCCGAGATCAAGAAGCTGCAGGCGAAGTACAAGGGGGATCGTCAGAAGCTCAACGAAGAGATGATGAAGTTCTACCAGGAGAACAAGATCAACCCCCTGGCTGGGTGTCTGCCCCTGGTAGTGCAGCTGCCGATTTTCTTCGCGCTCTTCCGGGTATTGCGCGACCCGTTCAAGCACATCCCGAAGACCGGTAGCTTCTCAAGCCTCTACACGGCGTTCTGCGGGGGCGTGAGCAAGTGCACGAGCAGCTCCGTCCACCACCTGAAGTTCCTGACCCTCGACCTCCAGAAGACCCCCACAGAGGCGCACGGCCTGAACGCGGTGCTGGCGTTCCTCCTCGTCGGTCTGGTGGTCGTCACGGGCATGCTGCAGACCAAGCAGGCCCAGTCCCGCACGCCGGCGGCGAGCAAGCAGATGGGCACCGTGATGAAGATCCTGCCGGTCTTCTTCGGGCTGATCTCGCTGCAGTTCCCGGCCGGGCTGGTGCTCTACTTCTTCGTGAGCAACCTCTTCCGGGTCGGCCAGCAAGAGCTCATCTTCCGCCGGCACGGCACCGCGGCCAGCCCGGCCCGCGGAGGCCCGAAGCTGCCGCGGGGAGGCGGCGCGGCCATCGACGTCGCCAGCAGCGACCGAACGGAGCCCGAGTCGGGGACCCCAGACGGAGACGGTGAGGGCGCACAAGCCGAGGCGCCGCCGCCGGCGTCGAAGCCCAAGCGCGTCAACCGCTCGCCGGCACGGCCGGCGCGGCCGGAGCGCGCGACGGTTCCGGAGCAGCGCGTCCGAGGCGGTGGGCTCCGGTCCTTGTTCCAGCTGCCGCCGCCCCCAGGCGGCAACGGGGGCGGGCGAACGAAGGCCCCGAGCCGTCCACCGTCGGCAGGGACGCCACGGCGCCCGGGGCCGAGCGTCTCGGCGGGCAGCGGATCGAGCGGGCGACCGCCCCCGCAGCGTCGGCGCCGGAGCTCCAAGAAGAAGCGGAAGCGCTGAGGCCAGTCGCATGGAGTGGGTGGAGACGACCGGGCGTACCGTTGCCGCGGCGTTGGACGTCGCGCTCGACACCCTGGGCGTCGACGAGGACGAGGTCGAGTTCGAGGTGCTGGAGGAGCCGCGCGGCGGCCTGCTTGGGCGACGCGAGGCTCGCATCCGAGCCCGAGTGCGGCCGATCTCCCGGGAGAAGCCGGGGGAGCGGCGGCCTCGAGCCCGCCGGACGCGGCCGGGCGAGGCCCGCGGCCGGGAGGGTGGGCGGGGCGCTGGCCGCCGGGGCCGGGCCGGCGGCGCCCGGGCTCGCAGCAGCGGCGACGAGGCGGCGGTGGCCACGGCCGCGGAGGCCGAGCGAAGCCGCCCCCGGCGGCGTCGGGGTGGGTCGAGTGGCGCCGGGCGAGAGGCGCGAGGCGACGAGGAGACGAGGGAGGAGCCGGTGAGCGAGGTGCCGGTGGAGGACCAGGCCCGCGAGGCGGAGACGTTCACCCGGGGGCTCATCGAGGCCTTTGGCGCCGCGGCGACCGTGGCCGTCACCATCGACGAGGAGGGCGGGGTGCTGGTGGACGTGACCGGCCAAGACCTCGGGCTGCTCGTCGGCCCTCGGGGCGCCACGCTCCAAGCCATCGAGGAACTGGTGCGCACGGTGGTGCAGCGGCGGACCGAGGGCCGGGGCGCCCGGATCAACGTCGACGTCGCTGGCTATCGGGCCAAGCGGCGGGAGGCACTCGCCCGGTTCGCCGAGGAGCTGGCCGACAAGGTCCGGGAGACCGGGCGCGACCAGGCCCTCGAGCCCATGCCGCCGGCGGACCGCAAGGTCGTTCATGACACCATCGCCGCGCTCGACGGTGTGACGACTGCGTCGGAGGGCGAGGAGCCCCACCGCCGCGTGGTAGTCCGGCCCGGCTGATCGTGCCCGGCGGGCTGCCCGCCGTGCTCGCCCGGGCCCAGCGGCTCGGGTTCCTCGGGCCGGGCCCGGTGGAGGACCACATCGAGCACGCGCGCCGCCTCGCCAGGCTCATCGAGCCGCCGTCGTCGTTCCTCGACCTCGGCAGCGGGGCTGGGGTCCCCGGCCTGATCCTGGCCCAAGAGTGGCCCGCCGCCACGGGGGTTCTGCTCGACTCGGTCGGCCGGCGGGGGGCGCACCTCCGAGCCGCTTGCCACGAACTGGGACTGACGGGGCGGGTGTCGGTGGTCGTCGCCCGGGCCGAAGACGCGGCGCGGCGCGAGGAATGGCGCGGCCGGCTCGCATGCGTGGTGGCTCGAGGGTTCGGGGCGGCGGCGGTCACCGCGGAGTCCGGCGTGGGATTCCTGGCGCGGGGAGGCGAGCTGGTGGTCTCCGAGCCCCCCGGCGGCGATGCCGGGCGGTGGGATCCCGCCGGGCTGGCGCGGCTGGGCCTTTCGGGACCGGAGATGGTGGTGAGCGCCGGCGTCGCGGTCGCCCGGCTCCGGCGTGACGGCACGCTGGACGAGCGGTGGCCGCGTCGATCGGGGGTGCCGGCCCGGCGGCCCCTCTGGGACTGACGTTTCACGTGGAACCACCCCCACGGGAGGAGGCTCCGGGCGGGGGCGCGATGGCGTCGGCCACCACCGCCCCAGGTCTCCGGTTCCACGTGGAACCCCGCCCAGGGAGGAGGCCTCGCAACAGGGAGGGCCATGGCGCCGGCCCAGCCCCAGGTCTCCGGGTTCCACGTGGAACCCACCCAGGGGAGGAGGCCTCCCGGCGTGGAGCCCCATGCCGTCGGCCACCACCGCCCCAAGTCTCGGGTTCCACGTGGAACCGAGGGCGTGGGTCCAAGGAACGGGCGCGGGGGAGGGACTGGCCAGCAGCGCCGGCGAGGCTCGGCCGCTCTCCCAACGTCCACCCGCCCTGAGGCTGCACCGGCGCCGAGCGGACGAGCCGAGGTGGACAAACCGGAGGTGAACTCTTTCCAAGCGGCTCCGAGTCGCGTATCCTGCAAGCCCAGCCTCAAGTCGACGTCGAGACTCGCGGAGGAGCGGTGAGCGACATCAGGCTCGACGACGAGCACGCCGCGGACCCGCGCCTCCCCGACGGCCCGATCCTCGACCGGCACGCGCTGCCGACCGGGGAGCAAGCTCGGGCCGCACCCCTCGAGCTGCCCCAGGTCGTGGCGATCGCCAACCAGAAGGGCGGGGTAGGGAAGACGACCACGGCGGTGAACCTGGGCGCGGCCCTGGCGGAGGCCGGCTTCAGGATCCTGGTCGTCGACCTCGACCCGCAGGGCAACGCCACCACCGGCCTGGGCCTCAACCCGCGGGACGTGACCGCATCGGTCTACGACGTCATCCTCAGCAACATGCCACTCGAGGACTGCGTCGAGCCCACCAGCCTGAAGAACCTGTTCGTCGCGCCGGCCACCATCGACCTGGCCGGCGCCGAGATCGAGCTCGTGGCCCAGATGAGCCGGGAGCTACGACTGCGGCGGGCGATCGACGCCGTGCGCGACCAGTACGACATCGTCCTCATCGACTGCCCACCCTCGCTGGGCCTCCTCACCGTGAACGGTCTCGCCGCCGCCGACGACGTCATCGTCCCGATCCAGTGCGAGTACTACGCGCTCGAGGGCCTCGGGCAGCTGCTCCGCAATGTGGCGCTCGTGCACGCCAACCTGAATCCCTCGCTTGAGGTCCGCGGGATCGTGCTCACCATGTACGACGCCCGCACGAAGCTGGCCGACCAGGTCGAGGCCGAGGTCCGCGAGTACTTCGGCCCGAAGGTCTACAAGACGGTGGTCCCGCGCACCGTCCGCCTGTCCGAGGCGCCGTCGTTCGGGCAGCCGATCATCGTGTTCGATTCGACGTCTCGCGGCGCCCGGGCCTACCGCGATCTGGCGAGGGAGGTGTGCGATGGCGCGACCAGGCGGACTCGGTAAGGGTCTCGGCGCTCTGATCCCGACCGGTGCCGCCGAGCGGGTCGGCGGGCCGGCGGTGGAGCCGGGGCTCCAAGAGCTCCCAATTGCCGCGATTCGCCCAAACCCCTATCAACCCCGCGATCGGTTCGACGAAGAGGGCCTCGGGGCCCTGGCGGACTCGATCCGCGAGGTGGGGCTCCTGCAGCCGGTCCTGGTCCGGCCGGCGGGAGACGGCTACGAGCTCGTCGCCGGCGAGCGTCGCTGGCGGGCGGCGCGCCGGGCCGGGTTGCAGGTGATCCCCGCGATCGTCCGCCAGACCGAGGACCACAAGGCGCTGCAGGCGGCCCTGGTCGAGAACCTGCAACGCGACGACCTCAACCCACTGGAGGAGGCCGCGGCCTACCAACAGATGATCGAGGACTTCTCGATGACCCACGACCAGGTGGCGGCGACGGTGGGCAAGAGTCGGGCCGCGGTCTCCAACACCCTCCGCCTCCTCCTGCTGCCCCCATCGATCCAGCGCGCGTTGCGCGACGACCGGCTCTCCATGGGTCACGCCCGGGCGCTGCTCGGGACACCCGATCGCGCGTTCCAAGAGTCACTCGCCCGGCGGGCCATCAAGGACGATCTGTCGGTCCGCGCGGTCGAAGACGCAGTGCGCGCGCGCAACGAGGGCACTGACGATGGGGAGCGAGCGCGTTCGACGACGGCCCGGATTCGGCCGCCGGGCCTGCTCGAGATCGAGGAGCTCCTCGCCGAGCACCTGCAGACGCGAGTGCGAATTCGGCTCCGCGCCGGGAAGAAAGGCACGCTGGCCGTGGACTTCGGCGGCCTCGACGACCTCGAGCGGATCTACCGCCGCATGACCGGCGACCGCGGCGCCCCGAGCGCCGCGTCGGCCTAGCGGTCGCCCTCCACGACGACCGGCGCTTCGACGGCGCGGCGAATGCCGCGCACGACAGCCCGGGCGACATTGCCGGCGCCGGCCACGATCCCGCGCATCGCGTCGACGTCACCGTCCGGAACGACCTCGCAGACGACCGCCGCCATGCGAGTCTCGCGCAGGACCGCGTAGGCCTTGCCGGACACGTCGACGGCGGTGGGCAGGAGGTCGCGCAGCTCATCGTGGACGGCGGTCGCGATGGCGCGTCCGGACTCCGACCTGAACCGGCCGAGGGCGAAGTACGCGCAGTGGCAGCCGACCGAGTCGCCGGGCCGTAGGCCGAGGAACAGGTCCGCGTCGAAGCGGTTGGCGGAGCCAGCGAGGAGCGAGTCGTCGGCGCCGGAGGCGTCGAGGAGCGCGCGCGCGCCGCTGTCGAGAAGTCCGCGCGTCACCTCCTCGCCGAGCACGGCCAGCCCGGGCGCAGCGGCGACGTACGCGACGTGACCGGCGAGCCGGCGCGGCTCTCGTCGCAGGGCCTCGCGTTCGCGAACGACGGCCACCGAGCCTGCGGCCATGCCTCCGACCCTGCGCAGTACGGCCACGGTCGCAGGGCCGCAGATCCCGTCCGCGGGAATGCCGGCATCGCCCTGGAAGGCGGCCAGGGCGCGCTGGGTCGCCTCGCCGAGGATCCCGTCCTCACGGCCGGCGTCGAAGCCGAGGGCGTTCAGGCGGCGTTGGAGTTCGAGGACGTCGTCGCCGCGGGCCATCGGGCGGCGCAGGTAGAGCAGGCGGTCCGCCAGGCCGTACCCGCTCTCGACCAGTGCGGACCACGTCTGGCGGCCGACGAGCCCATCCACCCGAAGGCCCCGGGCCTGTTGGAACGCCCGAACCGCGGCCTCGGTCCCGGCGCCGAAGCAGCCCATCGGGTCGGCGGTGACGTGGTAGCCCAGCCCGCCGAGGCGACGTTGGAGGTCGCGAACCTCCTCACCGCGGCCGCCGGTTCGCAGCGGCGCGGGCACGCGGCTCAGCCGACGAACTCGGCGAGCTCCTGGAGGAGCTGGGCCTTGCCCTTGGCGCCGACCAGTCGGCGCGCCTCCTGTGACGATTCTCCGGCCTTGAACAAGAGCAGCGTGGGGATGCTCATCACGTTGTAGCGCATCGCCGTGTTGGGGTTGTCGTCCACGTTGAGCTTGGCGATCTGGAGCTTGTCGCCGTTCTCCGACGCGATCTCCTCGAGCACAGGAGCAATCATCTTGCAGGGACCACACCACTCGGCCCAGAAGTCCACCAGCACCGGCCGCTCCGACCCGCTGATGGTCTCGTCGAAGGTGGAGTCGCTCAGCGCCAGGATGTGCTCAGACACGCCAATACCTTTCGTCAGGGCCGCGCCGTCCGCGGGACGAGTCTACTGACGGGGAGAACACGGGCCCCGACACGCGAATTCCGGGCTGGGCTCATCACCGCCGCGCGTGCGCTCGGGCCGACAGCCAGCGCTCGGCCTCCATGGCGGCCATGCAGCCGCTCCCCGCCGCCGTCACGGCCTGCCGGAACACATGATCCTGGACGTCCCCAGCCGCGAACACGCCGTCGACTGACGCGCCGGTCGAGTCTGCGGCGGTCTTGACGTACCCGGCGTCGTCGAGCTCGAGCTGGCCCTGGAAGAGCGCGGTGTTCGGGTCGTGGCCGATGGCGACGAACAGGCCGCCGACGGCGAGCTCGGAGGGCTCGTTGGTGACGGTGTCGCGCAGGCGCAGTGCTTCGACCTGGCCGTTGCCGAGCACGTCGTCCACGACCGCGTTCCAGCGGAAGCTGATCTTGGCGTTGACGCGCGCACGCTCGGCCATGATCTTGGAGGCGCGGAGCTCGTCGCGACGATGGATGAGCGTGACCTCGGTCGCGAACTTCGTCAGGAACAGCGCCTCCTCCACTGCGGAGTCGCCGCCGCCGACCACGGCCAGCGGCTTGCCACGGAAGAAGAACCCGTCGCACGTGGCGCACGTCGAGACGCCGTGGCCGAGCAGCCGCTGCTCGGACTCAAGGCCGAGCATCCGGGCCGACGCGCCGGTGGCGACGATGAGCGCCTCGCCTCGGAACTCCTGGCCGTCGACCCACACCCCGAACGGCGACTCGCTGAGGTCCACCCGCTCGGCGTCGGCGGTGACGAACTCGGCGCCGAAACGCCCCGCCTGCTCGCGGAACTTCGTCATGAGCTCCGGGCCGAGGATCCCGTCGGGGAAGCCCGGGTAGTTCTCGACGTCGTTCGTCAGCATGAGCTGCCCGCCGGCGGCGAGGCCCTCGATGACGACGGGGGCCAGGTTCGCCCGGGCGCCGTAGACGGCCGCGGTCAGCCCCGCCGGCCCGGAGCCGACGATGACGAGCGACCGCTCATCGCTCACTGGGAGCCGCACCTCCTCCGGACGCCGGTCAGGCCGTCCGCTTGGTCCGCCTGCTCCAGCAGAACGCGCCCCCCAGCACGAGCATTCCGCCCGCGATCAGGTACGCCAGCCACACGTCGCCGGCCAGGAGCACGAGGCCCCGGAAGGCCCCGACCGACGCCAGCACGAGCGCGGTGAGCACGAAGAAGGTGACGAGGAGGCCGTAGACGACGGCTCGGGTGGCCCGCTCGGCCGGTACGACGGCGCGCCGACGGACCGCCGAGACGGCGGCCTCGATCGCGTCCGCGGCTTGGGTGGTCCAGTCGGCCATGTGCTCTCGATGAGGGGCCCGCCAGCGCTGGGAGCGTACCGGGGACGCGGAAGGGACCGGGAGCCTCGTCGCCGATCCGCGCCTCAGCGGCCCGGAGCGAGGGGGTGCACCACCGGCGCTGGCACCGGGGAGGCCCCCGCCCCAGCGGCGCGGACAATGAGGTACCCGGCGGCGACCCCGGCGATGAACAGCACCGCCGCGAGGACGGCGACCGGGCCGCGGCGGGCGGGGCGTGGCGTCGGGCGGATCGGTGGGGCCGCCCGGGCCGGAGCGGGCGCGGGCTCTCGCGGGGGCATGACCACCGTGCGCGCGGGCTCGGCCCGAGGGGCGTCGGCGACGGTGGCGTCCTCGCGGGGACGGTCCGAGAGGGCGTCGGCGACGGCCTGGGCGGTTGGGGGACGGTCGGCCGGGTCGAGGGCCAGGCAGGCCATGATCAGCCGGGCCAGCCCCGACGGGCAGTCGGGACGGGTCTGGCGGACCGGAGCGGGCGGAGTGCTCAGCCTGGCAAGGGCGATGGCCATCTCGGTGTCGCCCTGGAAGGGGAGCTCGCCGACGAGCATCTCGTAGAGCACGAGGCCGAGGGCGTAGATGTCGGTGCGCGGGTCCACGGGCTCGCCCCGCAGCTGCTCCGGCGCGAGGTAGCGGGCGGTGCCGACGACGGTGCCGGTCCGGGTCAGCTCGCCGCCCCCGGCCTTGGCGATTCCGAAGTCCGTGACCTTGACGGAGCCGTCCGGCGGCACGAGCACGTTCGCGGGCTTCACGTCCCGGTGCACGACGCCCTGCCGGTGGGCGGCCTCGAGGGCGGCGGCGACCTCGCGGCCGATCCGCACGGACTCGAGGATCGGAAGCGGGCCCTTGACGTCGAGGACGCGTCGCAGGTTGGGACCGTCGACGAACTCCATGACGATGTAGCCGAGGCCCTCGTCGTCGCCGGTGTCGTACGTGGCGACGATCCCTGGATGGCTGAGCCGGGCTGCGGCCACAGCCTCGTTGCGGAACCGGGTGCGCAGCGCCTCGTCGAAAGCGAGCTCTGGGTGCAAGATCTTCACGGCCACCCGTCGAGCGAGCAGCGTGTCCTCCCCGACCCAGACCGTCGCCATCCCGCCCCGGGCGAGGACGCTCACGAGCCGATACCGGCCACCGAGCACGCGACCCGGCGCGGCAGGAGCAGACACCGGCGTCACGCTACCCAGCCCGGCGCTCCGGGCCCGCGTCAGCCCGCGACCTGGAAGGTGACTCCGAGGACCCCGGGCCCGGCGTGGGTCCCGATCACGGGGCCGACGTCGCCGACCACAATCTTGTCGCGAGGCGCGACGTCGTCGACGAGGTCGAGGAACTCGTCGAGGTCGGGGGCGGCGCCGTGGAGGACGGCCACTTCCTCGACCGACTGCTCATGGACCTTGTCCGCGAGCAAGCGGAGCGCCTTCGATCGGGTGCGGACCTTTCCGGCCTCCTCAACGACGCCATCGCGCACCTCGATGACGGGCTTCACCGCCAGCATCGAGCCGAGCAGGGCGCGCGCGTTCCCGATCCGGCCTCCCTTCCTCAGGAACTCGAGGGTGTCGAGGGTTCCGAAGAGCCGGGTGCGGTCGCGCCGGTCGGTGACCTCTTCGACGACCTCCTCGAGGGGGGCGCCCTCGTTGGCCCTGCGGGCGGCGGCCAGGCACAGGCTGCCGAGGCCCATCGAGCAGGTGAGCGAGTCGATGACCTCGACCGGGCAGCCCTCCGCGACCGATGAGGCCGCGACCTGCGCGGCCTGCATGGTGGCGGACAGCCGCGACGACAGGTTGACGCAGACGATCCCGTCGGCACCGGCCTCCGCGAGGGCGCCAAAGCAGGCCGCGAACGCGCCGGCGGACGGGGCCGCGGTCTCGGGCAGCGCCGACGCGTGGGTCAGGCGGCGCCAGAACTCCTGGTTCGAGAGCTCCTCGCGATCGATGAGCTCCTCGGCACCGAACCGGATCGTGAGCGGCACGATCTCGATGCCGAGCTCGGCGACGAGCGGCTCGGGCAGGTCGCAGGCGCTGTCGGTGACGACTCGGACTGGCACGGCTGCCTCCCCTGGCGCCCGGGTAGGTGTCATCGTCGCACGCCGGCGCCTCCCTGGGCCGCTCGGCGGCGGGCAGGGCGGAACCCCGCCGCCAGCGCTTGCCACTCCTCGACCCGGGTCAGGGTGAGCCCAGTGGCCAGGACGAGGGTTGCGACGAGCAGCCCGGCGGCGGTGGCGGCAACGGCCCGGATGCCGCCGGCCCAGCCGACGGCGCCCGCTGCGAGCCACGCGGCGGTTCCGGCGACGGCGCTCACCAGCGCGACCTTGCTGGTCGTCGTCTCGATCCCCCGACCCTGGAGGCCGCCGATGCGGCGGCTCAGCACCGCCAGCGTGACGACCGCCGCGACGGCGTACGCGCCCGAGAACGCGTAGGCGAGGCCGGGGATGCCCAGCGGTCCGAACAGAGCCAGCGCCAGCCCGACGTTCACCGCGTTCTCGAGACAGTTGAGCAGAAATGGCGTACGGGTGTCGTGGACGGAGTAGAAGACGCGCAGTGCGAACAGGTAGACGGAGAAGAAGGGGAGACCCACCGCGAACGCGACCACGGTGTGCGCGACCAGGGCGGAGTCTCCGCGGGAGAAGGCCCCTCGTTGCAGCAGCGCTACGACCGCAGGTCGGGCCAGGGCGACCGAGACCGCGGCGGCGGGGATCACGATCGTGAGGACGAGCCGCAGGGCGCGCGCGAAGCGGTGCCGGAGGGCAGGCAGATCCCTCGCCACCGCCGCCAGCTCGGGACCGGCCGTGGTCATGATCGACACCGCGAACAGCCCGTGCGGGAGCTGGAACAGGGTGTACGCCAAGAGGTAGGCGGCGGGCCCCCCGGTCCGCCCGTTGGCCAGGACGAGGACGATCCAGAGCGCGACCTGGTTCGCCACGACGTATCCGACCGTCCAGCCCGACAGCCGCAGGACGGTCGCGACCGCCCGGTGCCGCCAGGCGGCGAGGAACCGGAGCCGTACCCGAGCGCCCTTCAGGGCGGGGACGAGGCCGAACGCCATGACCGCCACCGCCGCGGTGGTCCCCAGACCGAGGTAGAGCAGCAACGGCGTGTCGCCGAGGACGCGGCCCACCGTGATCGGCCGGCCGGCGAGGCGCGGGAGGGACAGAAACAGGGCGACGAGAACGAGATTGTTCAGGTTTGGCGCGAATGCAGCCGCGGCGAAGCGTCGCCGCGCTTGGAGCAGGGCGGTGGCGAGGGCGGTGAACCCGTACAGCGCGATCTGCGGCATGAACAGGCGGACCAGGTCGGTCGCGAGTTCGCGCTGCGGCCCTTGCTGGGCCCCGGACACACGGAGCGTGAGCAGGTCGGCGATCCAGGGGGCGAGGACGACGCCGAGCACCGACACCGCGATCAACGCGAGGATCGACACGGTCACGACCGCGCTCGTCGCGTCCTCGTCGTCGTCGGCGAGGTGCCGCACGAACTGGGGGACCAAGGTCGCGGTGAGGACGCCGCCGACCAACAGCTCGTAGAGCATGTTCGGCGTCTCGTTCGCGAACGCGTACGTGCCGGACAGCGCGCTGAGCCCGATGGCGTAGGCGGCCGCCGCCCGCCACAGCAGACCGGTGATCCGGGACGTGGCGGTACCGACGCCGACGACGACGCTGGACCGGACAAGGCGACCGGTGTCGTGAGGGCGCAGGCCGCCTTGCCCGCGCCGGGTCATCGCACCGTCTCGAGGCGGGCACGGCGTCGCCGCCGGATGTCGAAGGCCCACCAGGCCACGATGAACACGGCGGCGCCGATCGCCAGCGCCAGCCCGACGCTGCTGATGACCGTCGATCGCACCTTGAAGCGGCCCTCGGCGATCAGCAGCGACCCGTCGGCCGACCGGACGCTCATCACGAGCGGGAAGGTGCCGGAGGTCCGCGACCGGACGTCGAACCGGATCGTGGTGCTCCGTGGTGGGAGGGCGACGAGCTGCAGCGCTCCGCCGGGAAAGTCGAGCTTGTGGCTGCTCAGGCCGACGAGGACCCGCACCGCCTGACCGGTGTCGTTCCGGAACGTGATCGGCACCGCGCCCGACCGGGCGGTCAGCGTGATCGTGCCCGGAGCCGGGACCCGGATCTGGGCGATGAAGGCGTTCACGGTCGCATTGGCGGCCGCGAGCGCGCCGCGCGCCAGTGCCGGCCCGGCGGGCGGCGGCGGCCACGCCGACGAGATCGATGACAGGAGGAACCGGCCGCCTCGGGCGAGCCGCGGATCGCTCGCCGGCACCAGCGAGCCGAAGGCGGTGAGGTGGGCCTGGGCGGCGCGGTACGAACGGTCGCTGACCGCGGGGGTTCCGGGCGTGTACGGCGTCAGCGACCGGACGTCGCCGATCGTCGCCGGCGGGACGCCGCTGAAGACGCTGCGGACGGTCGTCGGTGTCAGCCACGGGTTCCCGGTCAGCCCGCCGAGCACCGCTTCGAGCAGGGCCGCCGACGCGTCGAACCCGTCCGGATTCACGACGACCACGGCGCGGGTCGAAGCCGGCGCCTCGATCGCAGTAAGGGCCAATCCCGCCAGGAACCGCTGGGCCCGCAACGCGGGCGGCGAGCTCCCGCCCAGGGTCCCGGCCAGCCCGTCGTCGTTCGCGACCGCCGCGACCGGCCCGCTCGGCGCCAGGCTGGCCGAGGGTTCCAGGCCGAACGGCGCCGCGCTGGTCAGCGGGCTCCGACCCGGCGTGACGGCGCGGCCGTCGACGATGACTTGGTCGACGCCCCGGGCCCGGAGGCGGGTCAGCGAGTCGGCGTCGACGGGCACGGCGAGCACGGTCCGCTGGTCCAGGCGGGACCCGAAGAACCGATCCGTGGCGGCGGCGCCCAGCAGCACCGCCGCGTCGTCCGCGCTGCCGAGCCCGCCGCGAAGTAGCGCGGGCAGGTCGACCGGCACGTACGGACCCGCGAGCGCCTGGACCTGGCCGGTGTCAACGGCGCCACGCAGCTCCGACGCGCCGGCGCCGGCGCCCGGATCGACGCGGGCCAGCGTGCTCCAGGTGTCGAGGGTCTCGGGTGACGGAGCGAGGGTTACCGGCACGCTGGGATGGCGGGCGAGCGCCGCGACCTGGCGACCGAGGATGCCCTCGGGCTGCAATGCCGTGGTGACGGCGGGCGCGATCGAGCCGTCGGGCTGCAGGGCCGGGCGGGCCGCCAGCGGCCACACCCACGCCACGCCGAGCCGGGTGGTGAGCGGCTGAGGCTGGCCGCCCAGCCCAGCGTCGACCGCGACCAGGTAGGTCACGAAGCGCGCCAGGCCTTGCTCCTGGCTGTCGCGCAGCTCGATCTCGAGGGGGTACACGCCCCGCTGCGGCACCGCGAGTCGACTGGCGTCGAACGCGCCGTTCGGCCCGCTCACCCCGATGGCCACGTCGCGGCTGCCGTCGGCCTCGGTCGGCAGCAGGTCCACGGGGAGCGTCAGCGTCTTCAGCACCGGCCCGAGGTCCTGGCTATCGAAGCTGGATCGCGCGCTGAGGGCGTCGTGTGCGACGACGTTGAGCTGCTCGCCGGGCGTCGACGCCGCGACGGCCAGGCGGGCCCGGAACGTGCCACCGAGAATCGTCCACGGGTCTTGGGCCACGAGCGCCAGGCGGCTCGGGACGTCCGGCGGGACGGTCGGCGCCGGCGTCGGGGCCGCTCCGGCGCGACCCGGCAGACACGCGGCGAGGATTGCCGCGGCGGCGCCCGCTCGCGCGAACCGGGGGATCACAGTGCGCAGCCGAGCACGGCCAAGCCCGACGGCAGTCGCCGGAACCCGCACGCCTCGTACAGCGCCACCGCCTCGTGGTTTTCCACTTGGGTGTTGACGAGGCAGCGGTGCCCGCCTCCTCGGCGAACCCACCCGAGCGCGTCCGCCACCAGCGCGCGCCCGAGGCCCCGCCCGCGGACGGCGGGATGGACCGCGAGCCGCTGCAGGTAACCCTGACGGCCCGATCGGCCGGTCACGGCGTAGGCCACCGGGATCGGATCATCCTCGCGTTGCCCCACCCGGAAGCGCGAGGCCGGGGTGGCGCGCAGGGCGTCACGCAGCCCGGACGAGCCGAGTCGCCAGGCCGGCGGGAACGCCCGGGTGTCGAGCTCCACGACGGCGGTCCAGTCGCCCCGGCGGGCTCGACGCAGCCTCGCGGTCCGGTCGGGGGGCAGCGTCGCTCCGAGCGAGTGGACGAGCAGGTGGAGCTGCTCTCGCAGCGTGAAGCCGGCGTCGAGAAACGGAGCCGCGGCGGTGGCGGTGAGTGGGCCGGTGACGAGCTCGCGGTAGCCGGCAGCGCGGACCCGGGCGACGCAGTCGCGGACCGCGGTCGGCGCAAGCACGGTCTCGGTGGTCACCGCGACCAGCGCGACGCCGGGACGGTCGTGCCACGGTCCCACCCGGGCCCAGCCTCCCGCGCAGCGAAGTGTTCGCTCACCGGTGCGTGAGGCCACGGGCGGCGAGCGTACCCGCAGCCCCCAAGGAATTGGCTCAGCGCGCGGCGGCCCGCGACCGAGACCGCCCGGATACCCTCGCTCGGTGCTGCTCGTCGCGGCCGATCCGGCGTTCGGGAGCCACGACCCCGGCCCAGGCCATCCCGACCGACGGGCGCGCCTTGACGCGGTAGCGGCCGGCACCGCCGCGGCGGCAGTGTCGGACGCCATCGTCGCCCTGCCGCCCCGGGCAGCGACCCGCGAAGAGCTCGGCCGGGTGCACGCCGGCACGCTGGTCGACGCTGTCGAGCAGCTCAGCGCGCGCGGTGGCGGGGCCGTGGACCCTGACACGGTGCTCTCCGCGGGCTCCTACGTGGCCGCGGCCCGGGCCGCAGGCGCCGGCCTGGCCGCGGTCGAGGCCCTGGAACGCGGCGAGGGGACGGCGGCCTTCCTCGGGGTGCGTCCCCCGGGGCACCACGCGACCGGTCGGCGGCCCATGGGGTTCTGCCTGTTCAACAACGTGGCAGTCACGGCCGCCGCGCTGGTGGCGAGCGGCTCCCGCGTGTGCGTCCTCGACTACGACGCCCACCATGGCAATGGGACCCAGGAGATCTTCTGGGAGGAACCGCGCGTCCTGTACGTGTCGCTCCACGAGTGGCCCCTGTACCCGGGCACCGGCCGCCTCGACGAGACCGGCGCCGGGGCTGGCGCCGGGGCCACGTGCAACTTGCCGCTCCCCGCGGGCGCGACGGGCGACGTGTATCAGCGTGCCCTCGACGAGGTCGTCGAGCCGCTCGTCACCGGCTTCGACCCCGACTGGCTCCTCGTCTCCTGCGGCTTCGACGCCCATCGGGCCGATCCGCTCACGGGGCTGGCGCTTTCCGCCGGGGACTACGGGGCCCTGGCCGCCCGGGCGCGGGCGCTCGCCCCCGGACCGTCCCGGACCATCGTGTTCCTCGAGGGCGGCTACGACCTCCAGGCGGTCCGCGACTCGGTCGCCGCCACGCTGCCGGCGCTGCTCGAGGTGACGGCCGCCGCACCCGAGGCCCCGACCAGGGGCGGCCCCGGCGCCGACGTCGTGGAGGCGGCGCACCAGCGCTGGGCGCAGCGCGTCGACTGAGGCAGGTTCAGGGCGGGAGCAGACGCGCCGATACCTCGCGCGTGCTCGACCTCGACCAGCTGCTCCGCGTTGCGGTCGAGCAGCGTGCCTCCGACCTACACCTGAAAGTTGGAGCCCGCCCGTGGCTGCGCGTCGACGGCGCCCTGGTCGAGGCCCCCTTCGACACCCTCGAGCCGACCGACACCGAGGCGGCCGCGGGCCGGCTCCTCTCGCCGGCCCGGGCCGAGACCCTGCGCCGCACCGGCGACGCCGAGTTCGTGTACGCAGTGCCGGGCTTATGCCGGTTCCGCGTCAGCGCGTTCCGGCAACGGGGCCGGATCGGGCTGGTGCTGCGCCGGGTCGTGCCCGGCGTGCCCGGTGTCGACGCCCTCGGTCTGCCGGAAGTTGTCGCGACCCTGGTCGAGGCGCCGTCGGGCCTGGTGCTCGTGACCGGGTTGGCCGGCTCGGGACGCACGTCGACCATGGCGGCCATGGTGGACCACCTGAACAGCACCGAGCGGCGCCACATCGTGACGATCGAGGACCCCATCGAGGTTCTCCACGCCGACAAAGCCTCGATCGTCGACCAGCGGGAGGTGGGTGTCGACGTGAGGACGGTGCCCGCGGCGCTCGCCCGGGTGGTGCGGCAGGACCCTGACATGATCGTGGTCGGCGAGCTCGCCGACGAGGAATCGGCGCAGCTGGTGCTGGAGGCGGCCGACACCGGGCATCTCGTGCTGGCTGCGCTCGCCACAGTCGGGGCCGCCGAGGCCGTCGACCGCCTGGTGGAGCTCTTCCCCTACGACCGCCAGCCTTCGGTGCGCACCCTCGTCGCCCGCACCCTGCGTGGGGTCGTGTGCCAGCGGCTTTTGCCGCGCGCCGGCGGCCGCGGCCAGGTCGTCGCCACCGAGGTGCTCGTCGCCAACGGCGCAGTCGCCGACGCGATCGCTGAGGGCCGTGAAGCGAGTCGCCTCGAGCAGCTGATGCGAGACGGCGACTACTACGGCATGCACTCCTTCGACCAGGCGATCGCCCTCCTCTACGCGCGTGGACTCGTCGAACGAACGGTCGCTCTCGACCACGCGACCGCCGGTCCGCCCCTGCGCCTCGAGCTCGAGCGGATCGACCGCGAGCGGGATCAACCCGTCACCGCACCGGCCTGATCGGCCCCGGGTCGCCATCCAGCCGACCCCAGCGGTGACGAGATTCGCGCCGCTGCCGAGCCCCGAAGCCCGCGAGAATGATGGCGGGATGGACGTCCCCGCGCGCCTACGGGCGTACTACCAAGCCGGTTCGCCGACGCGTGAGCTCGCCGACCGGCTCCAGGAGGCCGGCCACGAGTGCTACCTCGTCGGCGGCACGGTCCGCGATGCCTTCCTCGGGGCGTCGTCCCCGGACGTCGACCTCGCCACCGACGCGCCCCCCGACGTCGTCCGACACGTCCTCGACGGGTGGGCCGAGCACGTGTGGCTCCAAGGAGCTTGGTTCGGCACCGTCGGGGTCGAGAAGGACGGCCTGCGGCTCGAGGTCACCACCTACCGGGGCGACGCCTACCGGCCGGAGAGCCGCAAGCCGACGGTGACGTTCGCCAACCGGATCGAGGAGGACCTCGCCCGGCGCGACTTCACGATCAACGCCATGGCGCTGCGATTGCCGGACCCGGTGTTCGTGGATCCCTTCGGCGGCGCCGCCGACCTCCACGCCCGACGGCTCCGAACCCCGGCCGCGCCCGAGGTGTCCTTCGAAGCCGACCCGCTGCGCATGCTCCGCGCCGTCCGCTTCGTCGCCGCGTTCGGCCTCGAGCCGAGCTCCGAGCTCGTGGCGGCCATGGCCGCGTTGCGGCACCGCCTCGAGATCGTCAGCCCCGAGCGCATCCGAGACGAGCTCTGCCGGCTCCTCGGCGTCCCCGACCCCACGCCCGGGCTGTGGCTGCTCTGCGACACCAAGCTCGCCGACGAGTTTCTCCCCGAGCTCAACGCGATGCGCCTCGAACAGGACCCGGTCCACACTCACAAGGACGTGCTCGCCCACACGTTCGCCGTCGTCGCCAGCACCGACCCGGGGCACCTGAGGGTGCGCCTGGCGGCGCTGTTCCACGATGTCGGCAAGCCCAAGACCCGCTCGATCGGGCCCGACGGCGTGAGTTTTCACCACCACGAGGTTGTCGGGGCGCGCATGACCGAGGAGCGGATGCGGGCGCTGCGTTTCAGCAAGGAGATGGTGCACGACGTCGCCCGCCTCGTGTACCTCCACCTCCGCATTCACACCTACATGATGGGCTGGAGCGACCGGGCCGTGCGCCGCTACGTACGCGACGCAGGGCCGCTGCTGAACGAGCTGAACGAGCTGCAGCGAGCCGACTGCACGACCCGCAACCGCCGCAAGGCCACAGCTCTGGCGCGTCGGATGGACGAGCTCGACGCCCGCATCGAGGCTCTCCGAGCCCGAGAGGAGCTCGACGCCATCCGCCCGCCGCTCGACGGGCGCCAGGTCATGGCCTACCTCGGCATCGGCCCGGGCCCGACGGTCGGCGCAGCCCGTGACTTCCTCTTGGAGGCTCGCCTCGACGAGGGTCCGATCGGCGCCGACGACGCCTACGCGCGACTGGATGCCTGGGCCCGCCGGCGCGGGATCGAGCCGCGCGGCACCCGGCCCTCGCAGGAGTGACGCGCCGATGCCGTCAGCCCCGAGCGAAGGCCTCGACCATCTCGCGGGCCTGCTCGTCGCGGTACTGCACGGGGGGCGACTTCATGAAGTAGGCGCTCGGGCCGAGCAGCGGGCCGCCAACGCCCCGGTCCAGGGCGAGCTTGGCGCAGCGCACGGCGTCGATGATCACCCCGGCGGAGTTCGGCGAGTCCCAGACCTCCAGCTTCAACTCCAGGTTCAGCGGCACGTCGCCGAAGTTGCGACCCTCCATCCGGATGTAGCACCACTTTCGGTCGTCGAGCCAGGGGACATGGTCCGACGGGCCGATGTGGACGCTGTCGGCCTCGATGCCTCGGTCGAGCTGGCTCGTGACGGACTGGGTCTTCGAGATCTTCTTCGACTTCAGGCGACTTCGCTCGAGCATGTTCTTGAAGTCCATGTTCCCGCCGAAGTTGAGCTGGTAGGTGCGATCGAGCTCGACGCCGCGGTCCTCGAAGAGGCGGGTGAGGATCCGGTGGACGATCGTGGCCCCGACCTGGCTCTTGATGTCGTCACCGATGATCGGGACGCCAGCGTCCTCGAACCGCTGGGCCCAGGCGGGATCACTGGCGATAAACACCGGGATGGCGTTCACGAACGCGACCCCGGATTCGAGGCACGCCTCCGCGTAGTGGCGCTGGGCCACCTCCGAGCCAACCGGCAGGTAGCTGACGAGAACGTCAGCACGCGTGTCGCGGAGCACGGCCGCGACGTCGACAGGCTCGGCCGGTGACTCCTCGACGGCCTCTCGGTAGAACTCACCGAGGCCGTCGAAGGTCGGGCCGCGCTGGACCTGCACGCCGAGCCCGCCCGGGTCGGCGAACTTGATGGTGTTGTTCGCGCCCGCGAAGACGGCCTTGCCGAGGTCGAGGCCGACCTTGGCCGCGTCGACGTCGAACGCGGCTACGAAGTCAACGTCGCGGACGTGGTAACCGCCGAGGACGACGTGCATGAGACCGGGCACCTCGTCCTCGGGTGCCGCGTCCCGGTAGTAGGCGACGCCCTGCACCAGGCTGCTGGCGCAGTTGCCGGCACCAGCAATGGCGACACGCACCCTCTTCTGAACAGACTCGCGGCTCATGCCGAGGCTTCCTCCTTGACGGCGCGGCGCTCGGCCAAGGGGGCATCCTCAGGGGTGGCCGCTCGCTCCGCGGTGATCAGCTCGTCGACCCACTCGAGGTCGCGCTGGGTGGACTTCGTGCGGTGCTCCACGAGGGAGCGCGTGTAACGGTCGTCGCGACCGCCCCGGGCCTGGAGCTGCCGATCAAGGCGCTCGGCGAGCACGTGGCGACGCCGGAGCAGGAGCGCGAGCCGCTGGGCCGGCTCGACGTGGCGGCAGAAGGCGAGCTTGAGCGCGAACGCCTTCTCGTCGTCGCCGTGGACGTCGTCCCCGAGGAGCAGCTCAGCGAAGAGTGCCTCACCGGCCGCGGTGATCTGATACGCCTTGCGGGTCCGACGGCTCGAGGCGGAGAGCCGCCCGGCCATGGTCCGCAGTCGGGCGGCCGCCAGGTCACCGGTGAGCGACCCGGTCGGCGGGCTCGGCGTCGGCGCGGCGCCCACGACGCTGGCGATGGCACCCGTTCGCTCGAGGCGTCGCAGGGCGGGGTACAGCGAGCCGTACGAGACCCCCCACAGGAAACCGAGGGTCTCACCCAGCCGCTTCTTCAGCTCGTAGCCGTGCAGCGGCTGATCCTTGAGTAGCCCCAAGACGGCAAGCTCCAGCACGATCGCGCTCCAGGTAGCGTCCGATATATCGAGCCGATATATCGGACAACAGTCTGACGGAACACGGCGGGCGGGTCAAGTCGGGCGCCGGCGGCGGGCGCGACAAGGCCCCGGGGGGCGGAACAGCCGTGCGTACACTCGCCCCCGTGCGGCAGCACGTCGACTACGTCCTGGCCCAACGGGCGGTGCTGCGGGACCTGCGGGCCGGCCGGCGCGGGCGCGAGGACGTGTGCGACGCCCACCCGGAGCTCGTGCGGGCCGGGCGGAACATCGGTGAGCCGGCCGGGGGGGCCTGCCCGGTCTGCGGCCACGGGAGCCTCCGCCTCGTCTCTTACGTCTACGGCGACGCGCTCGCCCGCGCCAACGGTCGGTGCATCACCTCCGCCAGCGAGCTGGCGCGGCTCGAGGCCGCCCACGAGGAGTTCACGCGCTACATCGTCGAGGTCTGCCTCGACTGCCGGTGGAACCACCTCCAGCGCCTCGAGCTCCACGGTCGTCGTCACGCCGGCTGACCGGCCCGGCGCGCGAGGGCGCGCCCCCGAGGACCGCCGCCCGGCTGCCGGGTAACCTCCCGGGTGCCGCCGGGAGCCGCACGCGCCCTGGACGGTGGAGGTGAGGCGATGACCGAGCCGATCGCGCCGCGCCAGCGGGTCACAGCCCCGGCGATCGCGGCCAGGAAGGGCCGGGGGCCACTCGTCATGGTCACCGCGTACGACGCGCCGACGGCGCGCGTCGTGGACGCTGCCGGCGTCGACATGATCCTCGTCGGCGACTCCCTCGCCATGGTCGTCCTCGGCTATGAGGACACCCTGCAGGTGACGACCTCGGACCTTGCTCACCACGTCGGGGCCGTTGCCCGAACTCGCCCGCACGCCCTGCTGGTCGCCGACCTGCCGTGGATGAGCTACCACGTCAGCGCCCAGGACGCCGTCCGCAACGCGGCCACTCTCGTGCGCGCCGGGGCGACTGCGGTGAAGCTCGAAGGCGGTCGGAAGCGCCTCGACGCGGTGCGGGCGATCCTGGACGCCGAGATCCCGGTGATGGGCCACCTCGGCCTCACGCCCCAGTCGTTCCATGCCCTCGGCGGATTCAAGGTCCAGGGCCGAGACCTCGAGACGGCACGGGCGATCGTCGACGACGCCGTGGCGCTCGCCGACGCGGGCTGCTTCGCCGTCGTGCTCGAGTGCGTCCCCGACGCGGTAGCCCGGCTCGTGACCGACAGCGTCGCCGTTCCGACGGTTGGGATCGGTGCGGGGCGCCACTGCGACGGCCAGGTCCTGGTACTGCACGACCTGCTTGGGTTCGACGACCACGTGGCGCCGAAGTTCGTCCGGCGCTACGCGACCTTGGCCGACGACGCGACGGCGGCGGTGGCCCGCTTTGCCGACGACGTGCGCGCCGGGCGCTTTCCCTCGAGCGACGAGACCTACCACGCCGCTGACGACGTCGCCGACGCCCTCCGGCTGTACGGCGGGAGCTCGACCGAGCACGCACCGGCGTGATGCGGGCCGGCGTCGCCCTCTGGGTGACGGCCTGCGCCCTCGTCGTTCTCCCGCCCGCGGCGGCGGCGGGGCGGTCGATCGGCACGGCGGTGCGCGCCGCCAGACCAGCCCAGGCGCCCTTCATTGGACTCGGTGCAACGACCGTCCACGTGGCCGGGCGCCCGCTCGACGTCGTCCTAGCCCGCACCGAGCCCGAGCGCGAGGCTGGGCTGCGGGAGCGTTCGACGCTCGGTCCCTACGGCGGGATGCTGTTCGTCTTCGCCGGCGACACGTCCGTCGGCTTCACGATGTCGACCGTTCCCGTGGCGCTCGACATCGGCTTCTACCGGTCCGATGGGCGGGCCGTGGGCCAGCTGCGGATGCGGCCGTGCCCAGGGCCGGAGTCCGCCTGCCCGGAGTACCGAACCCGGCGGTCCTTCCGCTACGCCCTGGAGACCCTCGCCGGCCGGTTCCCCCGTGGTCGGCTCACCGGCTGAAAGTCACAGCTCGCCAGTACGGTGAGGACCCTCGGCGGGTACCATCCGTCGCTCGACAATCCGCGTCCTGCTCGCCGGCCCGACGTGTCTGTAGGCACGCCGGCGTCCGGGCGAGCCCGCAGGGTGCCCGGCGCCGCCGGTGGACCCGCCGGTCCAAAGGAGGGGCGGCCCATGCGGCCGTACGAAGTCATGGTTATCTACGACGCCGAGCTCGACCAGGCCGACATCCGGTCCGCCGTCGAGCGCTCGACGCAGCTCCTCGAGTCGAGGGGCGCCGAGATCGGCCCGGTCGACCACTGGGGAAAGCGGCCGTTCGCCTACCGCCTCAAGCGGCGGTGGGAGGGGTACTACGTGGTGCTCCAGGCCCGGGCCGAGCCGGACGCGATGAGCGAACTGGGTCGCACCCTCACGCTGGCCGACGAGGTGCTGCGCCACAAGGTCCTTCGGATCCCCGAATCGGTGTACGGCAAGACGCTCGGCACGCCCGCCGGCGAATGAGAGAAGCCGGTGAGCGACCCAGGAGCGCCTACCGGCATGAGGAGGTCCAACCGAGATGGCCGACAGCAGTGTCACGATCGTTGGCAACGTCACCCGCGACCCTGAGATGCGCTACACGCCGAGCGGCGTGGCGAAGGCGTCGTTTGGCGTGGCGGTGAGCCGCCGGTGGCAGAACCGCACCACCCACGAGTGGGAGGAGCAGACGAGCTTCTTCAACGTCGTGTGCTGGCGGGAGATGGCGGAGAACGTGTGCGAGTCGATCGGGAAAGGAGCCCGGATCGTGGTGACGGGCCGGCTCGAGCAGCGGTCCTGGGAGACCGAGAACGGCGACAAGCGCAGCGTTGTCGAGGTCGTCGCCGACGACGTCGGACCGAGTCTGCGCTGGGCGACCGCCGAGGTGAAGCGCAACGAGCGCCGGGGCAGCTTTGACAGCGGCGGGGCGCGTGCCGCGGCCCCGGCCGCCAAGCCGAGCGGCGAAGCGGACGAGATGGAGGAGCCGTTCTAGCGATGGCGAGACCACGACGGACCAAGCGCGACGCCACCGATCGCAAGCCGAAGAAGAAGGTGTCGATCCTCGACAGCGAGGCGATCACGTGGGTCGACTACAAGGACGTGGCCCTGCTCCGCCGGTTCATGTCGGAGCGAGCCAAGATCCGCGCCCGGCGGGTGACCGGCAACGATGCCCAGCAACAGCGGGCGGTCGCGCGTGCGATCCGGGTGGCCCGCGAGATGGCGCTCCTGCCGTACTCCGTCCGGCAGGTCACTCACCGCAGCAAGGGACGACGTGACCGTGGCTCGGACGGCGGCGGGCCGCCGCGTCGGGAGGACACGCCGGCTCCGTCCGAGGCCAACGCCGGCCTCGAGATCGAGGCGCCCGTGGACGCCGCGCTCCCCGAAGCCGCCGAGCCGGTCGGAGGGGCGGACGTCGCGGCCGAGGAGTCCGGGTGAGGGTCGTGCTCCGCGAGGACGTCGAGCAGCTCGGGCGCAAGGGCGACCTCCTCGACGTCGCCGACGGCTACGCGCGCAACTTCCTCGTCCCGCGTGGGCTGGCGATGCGGGCGACGAAGGGGGCGACGGCGCAGGCGGAGGCCATGCGTCGCAACCGCCAGGCGCGAGACGCTCGGGACCGAGCGGCCGCCGAGGACCTGTCCAGTCGCCTCGCCGCGAGCCCGATCCGTGTCGGGGCGCGTGCCGGCGAGGGCGGCAAGCTCTTCGGCTCGGTGACGAGCGTCGACCTCGCCGACGCGCTGCGGGCCCAGACGGGCATTGAGGTGGACCGGCGAGCGATCCAGCTCGACGAGCCGATCAAGGAGCTCGGGCCGCGCGAGGTACCCGTCCGACTCCACCCCGACGTCACGGCCTCGCTTCGGATCGAGGTCGCAGCGGACTGAGCTGTCACAGCCGCCGTTCACAATCGGCACGTGGGCTCGCCCGTTCTCCTCACGCCTGGGGATGACCGGGCCCGTCATCCACCGAAATTCGCAAGGTTTTCGCACTACCGATCCACAGGTCCGACCGTTCATGCTGGCGCTCTTGACGCGGGGCTGAACGCCCGGTAGCCGGGCGGCGAACAGAAGTGGGAGACGTCGACGTGGTCCAAGCTCTCGAGCCGGTACGGCGTCGCGCTGGCGGCGGGCGTATCCCGCCCCACAATCTGGAGGCCGAGGAGTCGCTCCTCGGCGCCATGCTGCTGTCGCGGGACGCGATCACAGCCGCCGTCGAGGCGAACGTCGACTCGTCGGACTTCTACAAGCCTGCGCACACCCACGTGTTCGAGGCCGTGCTCTCGCTGTACGGGCAAGGTGAACCCGTCGACCCTGTGACGGTGGCCGAGGAGCTTCGGCGCGCTGACCTGCTCGAGGCACTCGGTGGGCGCCAGGCCTTGCTGCGCCTCCAAGCCGCCACGCCGGCCTCTGCGAACGCGACGCACTACGCCAAGATTGTCAACGAGCTCGCGCTTCTGAGACGGCTGATCGGCGTGGCCGGCGATATCGCCGAGATGGGCTACGACGACTCGCAGGACGTCGTCGACACGCTCGACCGGGCTGAGTCGCTCGTCTTCGACGTCGCAGAGCGACGCGTCTCCGAATCGATGGTCAAGGTCTCGGACGCCCTCCAGGACACCCTGGACCAGCTCGAGGCGCTCTACGACAGCACTGGGGACATCACCGGCGTTCCGACTGGGTACGACGGGCTCGACCACCTGCTGCTCGGGCTGCAGCCGTCGAACCTCGTCGTCGTCGCGGCTCGGCCGGGCGCCGGCAAGACCAGCCTCGCGCTCGGCGCGGCCGGGAACGTCGCGATGGCTTCCCGAAAGCCCGTCCTGTTCTTCTCGATGGAGATGGGCACCCTCGAGCTCACGAAGCGACTCCTCGCCGGGGAAGCTGGCGTGGACGCTCGCCGTCTCCAGACCGGCAACATCCCGGAAGGCGACTGGACTCGTCTCAGCCACGCCGTCGGCCGCCTCGCGGAGGCGCCGTTGTTCATCGACGACAACCCCCACTGCACCGTGATGGAGATGCGAGCCAAGGCCCGGCGCACGAAGGCTCGCCACGGCGAGTTGGGCCTCGTCGTCGTCGACTACCTGCAGCTCATGACCCCGCTCACGAAGCGAGCCGAGAACCGCCAGGTCGAAGTGGCCGAGATCTCGCGGGGGCTGAAGATCCTGGCCCGCGAGCTGGACTGCCCGGTGATGGCGCTGTCGCAGCTGAACCGTCAGCTCGAGTATCGGGCCGACAAACGGCCGATGCTCGCCGACCTCCGAGAGTCGGGATCGCTGGAGCAGGACGCGGACGTCGTCGTCTTCATCTATCGCGACGACATCTACAACCCCGAGTCAGACCAGCGGGGCACGGCCGAAATCATCGTCGCCAAGCACCGCAACGGACCGACCGGCATGACCCGTCTTGCGTTCGTCGACCGGCTGACGAAGTTCGCGAACATGGCACCGGAGTGAGTCGAGGACCTGGTCGACGCTCGAACCACGGTACGCGGTCCGGATCGCTGCGTGAGATTCGACCGGCGCCGAGTTGCCGCCCGGACCAGCACTCGCTCCGAGCAGGCAAACCGCTCGGCTCAGGCGTTCGACATCGCCCTGGGGCTGGATTCGGTCGGAGGGATGTGGGCGGCACGCGATCGAGCCAATGACACCAGCCCGATCAGCATGGCGAGGGCCGCGGCAGCTATCACGGCGCGGTCGACGTTGTCGCGTGCGTGCAGATGCTCCCCCAGGATCACGAGTCCGACGATGGTCGCGACGACCGGCTCGGCGACCTCGAGCGCCGGTAGCGCCGCGGCGAGCGACCCGGCTTGGAAGGCGCTCTGGACCATGACCAGGCCGCTCAGCGACAGCACGGCGAGCCCGTAGAGCTCCCAGTGCCAGAAAACCGAGACCGGGTCTTGTCCGAGCACGTGGACTACGACCTTCGTGAGGGCCGCGTTGACGCCGAAGGTCATGCCGCCGGCGAGCCCAAAGAGCGTGGCGCGCGCGGGGCCGTGGACGTGTCGGCGGGTGAGGACGGCGACGGCGACGACCGCCGCGAGGACGAGGGCGGACGGCGCCCAGTCAATGGCGGGCACGTTGAAGTTGCCCTCGCTCGGGCTCCCGACCGCGAGGAACAGGGCTAGCCCCGCGCAGAGGAGAGCCGCCGCGCCCAGGTCCGAGGAGTGCAAGCGGCGGCCGCTGACGGCCGCGTCGAGCAGAAGTGAGAACAGCAGACCGCAAGCCAGCAGCGGAGCCACGACCAGGAGGGCCCCGAACGCGAGCGCCCCCGCCTGCGCCCCGTACCCGCCGACGTCGGCGACGAAGCCGGCGACCCAGATCGGTCGACGGGCCAGCGTCATGATCAGGCCTGGCCTCATCGACTGGTGCGCCGGCGCCTCGGCCGCGATGCGCTGCTCGACGACGTTCGAGATCGCAAACAGGAGCGCTGACGTGAGCGCCAGCGCGACGGCGAGCGCCAGGCTCATTCGTCCCTCGTATCCCGCATGATCCCCCGTCTGTGGTCGCTCGGCGCGCCCTACCCCGTCATGGCTCGGCACGGTATCGAACCCGGGTACGGGCGCGATCCGCCTTCCCCCGCGGAGGCGGAGCGATCCCGGGGCACCGACGCCATCACCGTGCCCCTTCCCCGCCCTTCCCCTTCCGGGCACGGGGATGAGGGGGCGGCATCACGGCGCGGGGAGCACTGGTGGGCGTGGACTGCTCGGGCGGGAGCGCCCCAGGGGACGGCGGCCCCCTCAGGTGCCGAGACGACGGCGTCAGCGCTCAGGGTCTCCCCCCGGCTCGTCATCCTCGAGCAGGAGCTGAAACTCCTCGTCAAGGCGGGCCCGCAAGGCTCGGAGCTCGCGGAGGAGGCGTGCCCCGGCTCGCGCCACCTTCGGCAACTCCGTCGGCCCGAGGACGATGAGCGCTACCAGCAGGACGATGAAGATATGGACCGGCGAGAAGGCGCCGGGCATCGGTGTTCCCTGTCCCGGGGGTCAGCCGTCTTTGTCCTTCGGCTGGGTCTCCTCGGGGTCTTCATGCAAGCCGCGGCGGAGCTCACGGCTGGCCTGACCCACGGACCGCGCCAGCTTCGGGAGCTGCGAACTGCCAAAGAGCAGCGCGATGAGGCCGATCACCAGGAGCGCCTCCCAGCCGATGATCTCACCAAGAATCGGAACCATGGGGTCCTCCTTACAGACCCGTCCTCGGGCGGGGCCTCGAGCCCGTTGAGCGTGCACCCACGGTACGCCACCCGGGGCCCGCGGCCGCCACCGCGGATGAAGGAGGGCGATGACCGGCGGGCGAACCTGGGCTCCGCCGGAGGCGGGCCGGCCGTCGTTGGCCGGCTCCGACGGCAAGTCCTCCGGCCGCCCGAACCCCGCGCCGGCCGCCTCGCGGTCCGACGCCGACAGTCGGCGACGACCAGGCCCGGGTCCGCGATCGGGCGCTGACGCGAACTTACGCTGACAACAACCTGTCGAAAGGGGGCCTCATGGTTCTGGCCATCGAACCCATGGGCAACACCGCGCAGTTCATCTTCTACACGATCGGCATCCTGGTGCTGCTCTCGGCGGCGGTTGGGGTCAAGTTCGTGGGCGAGCGCGCCGCTCACATCGGGCTCGGCCTCGCGATCATCTTCTTCGTCCCCTGGTGGGGGCTGCTCGCCAACCTGTGATCCGCCCGAGCGGTCCACCGAGCACACCGTCGGCCTAGAACAGACGGAGCTCCGGCGGGGTGTCGCCCCGAAGCTCGGCGAGGTCCACCTCGAGACATTCGACGCCGCGGCTCTCAGCGAAGACGCGCGCCTGGGGCTTGATGCGAGTCGCCACGAGGATCGCTCTGATCGGGGCCAACGAGCCGTCGCGGTCGAGGCGCTCTCGGTAGCGGACGAGCTGCTCGACGCTCGCGATCTCGCCAATCCGCTTGATCTCGACCGCTACGGCACGGCCGGCGCCGTCTCGGCACAGCAAGTCGACGGGACCGAGGTCCGTCGGATACTCCCGGCGAACCAGCCGAAGGTCGTCGCGAAGCGCGTGGACGCGTGCTGCGATCAGCGTCTGGAGCTCGGCCTCGACACCGTCCTTGGCGAGGCCCGGATCCTCGCCGAGGTCGAACGAATCATCGAACAGGATGCGGTGGAGCTCCACGACGAGGCGTTCGCCGTGCTCGTTCGACGCGGTGATCACACCGTCTGCCTCGACGATCGAGCACGGCGGGTTCATCCAGTTGAGGGGCTTGTACGCCCTCGCGTCGGCGTGGACCGCGATGGACCCGTCCGCCTTCATAACGACGAGACGGAGTGCCGGGGGGAGACGGGCGCCGAGTCGACCCGCGTAGTCGACCGAGCAGCGGGCCACCAGGACGCGCACGACTCCGTTGGTACCACGCTCGGCCAGACCCGGCACCTACGATGCAGCCGCCGCACGGTGCGCCGGAAGAGAACAGCATGCTGGCCTCGTACAACAGCGACGCCTACAACATCGTCAAGGTGCTGCACATCCTGTGCGCGATCATCGGGTTCGGTGGCGTGACGCTCAACGGCGTCTACGGGGCCCAGATCCGAGCTCGGGGGGGTCGCGAGGCCGCGGCGATCGGGCAGGCCGTGTACCGCGTCAGCGTCGTCGCCGAGTACTTCATCTACGCGGTGTTCCTGCTCGGGCTTGCGCTCGTCGGTCTCGGGAGCAACCTCTTCGACTTCGGCCAGACGTGGATCTGGCTGTCCATCGTCCTGTTCGTGGCCGCGCTCGGCGTGTCGCACGGTGCCCTCCGGCCGCGGGTCCGCAGGATGAACGTCCTCATGGAGGAACTGGCAGCGGTGCCGGCCACAACGGGCGGCCCGCCTCCGCAAGCGGCCGAGCTCGAACGGCTGGGCAAGCAGGTCGCGGCACTCGAGGCAATTCTTGACGTCACGCTCGTGGTCATCTTGGTGTTCATGGTCTTCAAGCCGGGTGGCAATCGGATCTAGCCCGGTCGATGCTTCGAAGGCGAACACGGGCGCTACCGTGCGCCCGTGGACTTCTACGGCGAGGTCCTGCTGGAGCTCACGACTGCGCTCGGCGCGGCGCTGTTTGTCGCCAACGCACTGGCCTTGATTCGCCGCCGGGCCGACGCTCGACGCGCCGCGCGTGAGTCCGTGTCACGAGGCCGGCCCGGGTCCCCTGTGCGCAAGCAGGTGCGGGTGGCCACCACCGGCAATCTCGCCCAGGCTCCTGTGCTCCGGTCCGTGAGCTTCATGCTGCTTGGCCTGGTCGTGGCTGTGTGGGGCCTTGCGACCCTCACTTCGTGAGCCCACGAGGGCGGAACCGCTTCACGGATGGCAGCGCAGGGCGCGAGCTCCGAGCGGTGGGTGCGCCGGACGGCCTGGATGACGATGCCCTCGCGATGCTCGCGACTCGCGTCAGCCTCGGCGAGGCCCGTTCGAAGCCTCCGACGACGGGGCCACCTCACCGGCAGCGGAGCGCGCGGGCGGTCCCACCGTCGGTGCTGGCCTGTTGGTGATATACCCGAGCGGCCACACCGTTGATTCCAGCGGTAGGCAACGGGAGGACAGCCGGGGCTGGGCATGGACGACCCGAAGCGCAACCAGGGTCGGATCTATCCGTCAGGCGATTCGACCACCAAGAGCGCCAATGCCGCCTCGCGTCGGCGTTCCCGACTCGACGGACTCGATCCGTTGGGGCTGACCGCGGCGATCGTGATTGGCGCATTGGTCGTCGCAGGAGCGTTCCTGATCGTCGTCGGACCTGGGGACGTCGGCCTGCAGCCCTACGCCGATAGCAGCCCCGCCACTCAGCAACCGAAGCTCGAGCGGACGAACCGGGGGACGGGATCGACGGCGCGGTCGTCTTCCATTGCCCTAACAGCGATCACAACGTCCGGTCGCGGTGCGGCCGCCGGTTCGCCGTCCAGTAGTGCCGCCCCCGGCTTGCCCGGCACCGCTGCCAGTGTGAACTCATCCCCATCCGGTGCGGCCCTGAGTCCGCCGTTGAGCGGCCCGGGTTCCCCGACCGGTGGTGGTGGGTCGGGTTCCCCGGTTGGTGGTGGTGGGTCGGGTTCCCCGGTTGGTGGTGGTGGGTCGGGTTCCCCGGTTGGTGGTGGTGGGTCGGGTTCGCCGGTTGGTGGTGGTGGGTCGGGTTCGCCGGTTGGTGGTGGTGGCCCAGGGTTGCCGATCGCCCCCCCGCCGCTCACCCTCCCACCGCTCACCCTCCCGCCTCTGGGCCTGCCGATTTTCTAAGTGCCCGGGCCAATGAGCCGGTTGTTGAGATGGCCGTCCCCGCGAGTGCTGCGATTTGCGCGACCCGCGCAACGCGCGAGAGTTGGGCCGCGGTCAACTTTCGAGGAGCCTCCCGTCGCGCGCGTTGCAACTCCGCCCGGCGATGTAACGGAGTCTTGCAGCGGCTATGAGCGGGTGACGGGGATCGAACCCGCGTTCTCAGCTTGGGAAGCTGATGTTCTGCCGCTGAACTACACCCGCGCGGGCGGCTGACGTTATCGGATCGATTGGCTGCCTACGGGCCGGATGAGAACTCCGGGTCCGTCGGATGCGGCCTCGCGTCGGCAGCCTCGAGTCCGTCAAGGAGCACCTCTGCGATGTCCTGGACCTTGACGTCGTCGTCACGCTGCGCGTCCTTCACCCCGTCGTCAAGCATGACGTAGCAGAAGGGACAGGCCACCGCGATTCGCGTCGCGCCGGTCGCGAGGGCCTCTTGGGTCCGCTCAGTGTTGACCTTCTTGCCGACGCGTTCCTCCATCCACATGCGAGCGCCACCAGCGCCGCAGCACAATCCTCGGGTGCCGTTGCGCGGCATCTCGACCACGTCGATGCCCCGCAACGATCCCACAACCTTGCGCGGGGCGAGGTAGACGTCGTTGTGCCGTCCGAGATAACACGAGTCGTGGTAGGTAACACGCTCGTCGAGCGATGCCCCATCGAGGGACAGCCGCCCGTCCTCGATGAGGTCCATAAGCAGTTGCGAATGGTGGACGACCTCATAGTCTCCGCCGAGCTGCGGGTACTCGTTCTTCAGCGTGTTGAAGCAATGCGGACACTGTGCGATGACTTTGCGCACCCCGAGACCGTTGAGCGTCTCGACGTTCTGCATGGCGAGCATCTGGAAGATGTACTCGTTTCCGGACCGCCGGGCCGGGTCGCCGGTGCAGAGCTCGCTGGGACCGAGAATCGCGAAGTCGATGCCCGCTCGCTGGAGGAGCTTGGCGATCGCGCGGCTCGCGCGACGGTTCCGGTCGTCGAAGCTGCCCGAGCATCCCACCCAGTAGAGGTACTCATGGTCGAATGGCCCCGACGCGTCGATGATCGGCACGCTGTCGAGCTCGGCGGCCCACTCGGCCCGCTCCGCCTGGTTCAACCCGTACACGTTCGACGAGTTCTCCATCGACCGATACGTGTTCCCGAGCTCGGGCGGGAAGTTGCTCTCCATCAGGGAGAGGTAGCGGCGCATGTCGAGGATCTTGTCGAGGATCTCGATGTCGACAGGGCAGATCTCGTCGCAAGCCCTGCAACTCGTGCAGGCCCACAGTTCCTCGGCCGTGATCCGGTCGAACAGGGAATCGGCGGCGACCGTGATGTCCCGATCCACGCCGACGGGCGGAGAGACCACCGGGTCGCCGCTGGCGGCCATCACCTCGCCAACCTTCAGCACGATCTCGCGGGGGTCCAACGGCTTGCCGGTGGCGTGGGCAGGGCACACCGAGGTGCACCGGCCGCAGATCGTGCATGCATCGGTGTCGAAGAGCTGCTTCCACGTGAAGTCCTCGACCGTGGAGGCGCCGAAGCTCTCGAGTTCGGTCTCCATGAGGTTCGGGAGCGGCCTCATCGCGCCCTTCGGACGCTCGTGATCTCCCAGGTACATGTTCATCGGGGAGGTGATCATGTGGCGGAGCTTCGTCGTCGGAAGGATCACGAGGAACGCGACGAACGCGCTGAAGTGGACGACCCAGAGGGTGCGGTGTACGTCCGTGAGCGTCCCGTGCGACCATCCCGACCACAGCGCCGACAGACCCCAGCCGACATACGACCACTCTTCGAAATGGGGCCGGTTCTCCAGCGCGATCCTGAGGCCCTCGACGAGGAAGCCGGTGATGCCGATCACCAGGAGGACCGCCAGGATGACGGCGTCCTCAGGCTTCGTCTTGATGCGGATGCGGTACGGGCGCTGCACGTAGCGACGCGCGATCGCCCAGAGCAGGCCGACCACGAAGACGATGCCGAACGTGTTCGCCGTTGCCTTGTAGGCCTGGTACACGGAGCCGTGCAGGAACTTGAGGGACGGCGGCAGCTGGTGGTCGATCTCGAGGATGACGGTGGCGGCGAACAGCACCAAGAAGCCGAAGTAGATGCATGAGTGCATGAGCCCCGCTGCAGGGTCGCGGAGGAGCGTCCTCATCCATACGCCGGCGCGGAAGTCGCGGAGTCGGCGATGGGCATTGGCTCTGGTGGTGCGCCGATCGTCGGGGCCGCCGCGCAGGTAGTTGCGGACTCGCATCGAGACCAGCCAGGCGCACACGAAGAGCATTGCGGCGACCGTCGCGTAGAAGAGCCAGTAGATCGGGTCCGGCACGTCGATGAAGACGGTGCGCGAGACCCTGGACGTGTCGCTCCACTCGGTGACCCGCGGGACGACCCCCGACGCGAGCGCGCCGCCGGCGGCCAGCAGGCCGAGAAGGAGGACAACCTGGGTCGCGGTGAGCGGGATGCGGCGCCGCACGGCCAGAACCTAGCGCCGGCCTCGCGAAACGGGCTGTCTGTGGCAGCTCGCGGCGCGGGCCGCCACCCTCACTGAACGGTCTTGGCGTCGAACTCGCGCAGCCGGTGGGCCAGTCCGCTCAACAGCTTGTGAGCGAACCCGGGCACCTCGTCGATGATGGCCGCGAACTCGCGCTGCCCGAGGACGGCGAGGTCCATCTCGGTCTTGGCGGTCACGGTCGCGTTGCGTGGCGCCCGGTCGAGGAGGGCCAGGTCGCCGAAGAAGGAGCCCGGACCGAGGGTGGCTACCCGCCGGCCGTGGCGCGTGACCTCCGCGGTGCCATCGAGGATGACGAAGAACTCGGCCCCGGCGGCGCCCTCTCGGACCAGGACCTTGCCGGCCGGCACCCGGACCTGCTCGGCCCGCCGGGCGACGAGCTGGAGCTCCTTCTTGGAGCAGGCCGAGAAGAGCGGGACCTCGGCGAGGTCCGGGAAGGCGCCACGCCGGGTCATGCCGGCAATGTACCGATCCTGTCAACACGGAGGAACGGGCCGGGGGGGCCGGGAATAGGCTGTCGGGGGCCAAAGTTGATTGGATCACACTCAAGCTTTTCGACACGGAGGCACATACGCCATGCCAAAGGCCGTCGGCATCGACCTCGGCACCACGAACTCGGTCGTCTCGGTCCTCGAGGCGGGCGAGCCTGCCGTCATTCCCAACGCCGAGGGGTCCCGGACGACCCCGTCGGTGGTCGCCTTCTCGAAGACCGGCGAGGTGCTCGTCGGCGAGGTGGCCAAGCGCCAGGCGATCACCAACCCGGATCGGACGATTCGCTCGGTGAAGCGCCAGATGGGCACCTCGTGGACCGTCGACATCGACGGGAAGCAGTACACGCCCCAGGAGATCTCGGCCCGCATCCTCCAGAAGCTCAAGCGGGACGCGGAGGCCTATCTCGGCGACACCGTGACCCAGGCGGTGATCACCACCCCCGCGTACTTCGACGACGCCCAGCGGCAGGCCACGAAGGAGGCCGGCGAGGTGGCGGGCCTCGACGTGCTGCGGATCATCAACGAGCCCACCGCCGCCGCGCTCGCCTACGGGCTCGACAAGGAGCATGACCTCACCATCCTGGTCTTCGACCTCGGTGGGGGGACCTTCGACGTGTCGCTGCTCGACCTCGGCGAGGGCGTCTTCGAGGTCAAGGCAACGGCGGGCAACACCCATCTCGGAGGCGACGACTGGGACCAGCGGGTCATCGACTGGATGGTCGCGGAGTTCAAGGGGGCGCACGGCGTCGACCTGTCCGCCGACAAGATGGCCACTCAGCGTCTCAAGGAGGCGGCCGAGAAGGCGAAGATCGAGCTCTCCTCCTTGCAGGAGACGTCGATCAACCTTCCCTTCATCACCGCCACGCAGGCCGGCCCGCTGCACCTCGAGCTCAGCCTGTCTCGAGCCAAGTTCCAGGAGCTCACGGCGGATCTGCTGGATGCCTGCAAGGGACCCTTCGAGCAGGCGATCCGGGACGCCGGACTCGACCGCAACGCCATCGACCGCGTGATCCTGGTCGGCGGTTCGACGCGCATGCCCGCGGTGCAGGACCTCGTCCGAGACCTGACCGGCAAGGAGGGCGACAAGGGCGTCAACCCTGACGAGGCCGTCGCCGTCGGCGCCGCCATCCAGGCCGGCGTGCTCAAGGGCGACGTCAAGGACGTCCTGCTGCTCGACGTGACACCGTTGTCGCTCGGCATCGAGACGAAGGGTCAGATCATGACCCGGCTCATAGAGCGGAACACCACGATCCCCACGAAGCGGTCCGAGGTGTTCACCACTGCCGACGACAACCAGCCGAGCGTCGAGATCAAGGTCCTTCAGGGCGAGAGCGACATGGCGTACCGCAACAAGATGCTCGGCACCTTCCAGCTCGTGGGCATCCCGCCCGCGCCTCGGGGTTTGCCCCAGATCGAGGTGACGTTCGACATCGACGCCAACGGCATCGTGCACGTCAGCGCCAAGGACCTTGGGACGGGCAAGGAGCAGGCCATGACCATCACGGGTGGGACGGCGCTCGGCAAGGACGAGATCGACCGCATGGTGAAGGAGGCGGAGGCGCACGCCGAGGAGGACCGGCGGCGACGCGAGGAGGCCGAGACCCGCAACAACGCGGACTCGCTCGTCTTCCAGACCGAGAAGCTGCTCAAGGAGCAGGCCGACAAGGTCACCGCCGAGGACCGGGCCAAGATCGAGGCCGCCCTCGGGGAGCTGAAGACGGCGCTCGCTGGAGAGGACGTCGACGTCGTCCGTCAGAAGCACGAGGCGCTCATCGCCGCGAGCCAGGAGTTCGCCCAGCGGCTGTACCAGGCTGCGCAAGCGAGTCAGCAGGCGACGGGAGGCCCCGGCGGCGCCGCCCCCGGCGGTGCGTCGCAGCCCGCGGACGACGAGGTGGCCGACGCGGAGATCGTCGACGAGGGTGAAACGCGCAGCGCGTGATGCCCGAGTCCGAATGGGTGAAGGAGGAATCGGTGCGGGAGGTCCGGCCCATCGAGGAGGCCTCGGCCGACGAGGCCGAGGCGGACCTGGGTGAGGACATCGCGGCGCTCGCAAGGGAGCGGGACGAGATGCGGGGCCTCGCGCAGCGGCTGCAGGCAGACTTCGAGAACTACCGCAAGCGAATGCTGCGCGACCAGACCGACGCCATCAGTCGAGCCAATGAGGCGATCATCGAGCAGCTGCTGCCCGTGCTCGACACGTTCGAGCTAGCGCTCGGCCAGCTCGGGGATGTTGACGACAACGTGCGCAAGGGCGTGGAACTCGTGTTCGCGGAGTTCCTCGCGGTGCTCGAGAGGAACGGTCTCGAGCGCATCGACGCCACCGGCGTCCCCTTCGACCCCAACGTGCATGACGCGGTGCTGCAGGAAGGTGGATCCGACGGAGAGCCGATTGTGACCGAGACAGTGCGAACGGGTTACCGCCTCAAGGGACGTGTACTGCGCCCGGCCATGGTGAAGGTCGCCCGCAAGGACTGAGCAGATGGCACCGCAGCGCGAGTGGTTCGAGAAGGACTACTACGCGGTCCTCGGCGTCGAGCCTGGCGCGAGCGACCGCGAGATCCAGCGCGCCTACCGACGCCTGGCCAAGGCGAACCACCCCGACGCGAACGCGGGGGACACCGCGGCCGAGGAGCGGTTCAAGGAGGTCTCGGCCGCCCACGACGTGCTGGGCGACTCGGAGAAGCGCCGTGAGTACGACCAGGTCCGTGAGATGGTCGCCTCGGGGGTCGGTCCGGGGGGCTTCGGGCCCGGCGGCTCGGGCGGGTTCAACGGCTTCGCCCCCGGCTTCGACGGCGCGACCTTCCACTTCGACGACGGCGGTGGCCTCGGCGATCTGCTCGGGAACCTGTTCGGCACCCGCAGCGGCGGTCGTCGCCGCGGGGGGCGCGGCGCCACCGGGCCTGTCCGGGGGGCCGATCTCGAGGCCGAGCTGCACCTGGAGTTCGTCGATGCCGTGCACGGTGTCACCACGACGGTCGGTGTGACGTCGGACGCCCCGTGCCCGGTCTGCGGCGGGAGCGGGGCCGAGCCCGGCACCTTCCCGCAGCCCTGCCCGACCTGTGGCGGGACCGGCGCGGTGGCCGTCGATCAGGGGCCGTTCTCGTTCTCGCAGGTCTGCCCGACCTGTGGGGGACGGGGCGAGGTGATCGAGCATCGATGCAAGAAGTGCCGCGGGACCGGCGTCGAGCGGCGCCGGCGAGACGTGAAGGTGCGCATTCCCGCCGGGGTCGCCGACGGCCAACGGATCCGCGTCAAGGGGCGCGGCGGTGCCGGCCGCAACGGCGGCCCGCCCGGCGATCTCTATGTCGTGGTGCGCGTGGGGCCCCACGCGATCTTCGGCCGTCGGGGCAAGACGAATCTCACGGTCAAGGTGCCGGTGACCTTCGCCGAGGCGGCGCTCGGCAGCCAGGTCAAAGTGCCGACGCTCGATGGCCCGGTGACCGTCAAGGTGCCAGCCGGCACCCAGAGCGGCAAGACCGTCCGCGTCCGTGGACGCGGGATCCAGCCCGCGAAGGGCGAGCCTGGGGACCTGCTGGTGACGTTCGACGTCGTGGTGCCGACCGAACTCGACGACGACCAACGCGCCGCGGTGGCCGCCCTCGCCGAGCGGCTGCCCGGGAACCCGCGCGAGAAGCTCGGGGTGTAGGAGGAGCAATGGAAGAGCGAGATCGAGCGCTCTACATCATCTCGGTGGCAGCTGAGCTCGCCGGGGTGCATGCCCAGACACTGCGCATCTACGAGCGCAAGGGCCTGATCGAGCCGCGCCGGACCGAAGGTGGCAGCCGTCGCTACTCGGATCGCGACATCACCCTGCTTCGGCGCATCCAGGACCTCACGAACGAGGGGGTCAGCCTGGCCGGCGTACGCAAGATCTTGGACCTCGAAAACGAGCTCGAGGACGCACGAGACCGGATCGGCGAGTTGGAGGCCGATGTGGAGGACCTGCGTGGTGAGCTGCGCGAGCGGATCGAGGCCGTGCACCGGCAGTACCGCCGCGCCCTCGTGCCGGTCAAGCGGGCCGTCGTCCCGGTGCGGCGGTGACCCCTACGCGGTGATCGAGGCCAGGAAATCGTGCAGGTCGCTCTGGGCCGGGGCGTGGCGCGGGTCGTGAACCGTGATGGTCACGGTGAGCGTGCGGCCGTCGGTCGTTCGTCCGATGAGCTGCTCGATCGTCGTGATGGGCAGGGCACCGGCGTCGAACGTGAGCAGCGTCGCCGGGCTGCCGGCCAGCGTGATGTCGGTGCTGCTGGTGAGGCGGATCCCGGGATACTGCGGGCGGAGATCGTTCGTCGCGGTTTGCTGAAGCTCCGCGGAGCTGGGCCGCGGGCCTCGGGCGGCGCCGATGATCAGGGACACCGTCGCGAGCTGGTCGGCGGGCGCCCGCGTCGGAGCGACCAGGAAGCTCACTCCCTGGCCGGCGATCACGCTGTTGGTGCGCCACGAGCGGGGATAGAAGAGGGAGAATCGGGCGCTGGCGTCTCGGTATGGCGTCACCTCGGCCAGGACTGGGCGCGGCGGGCTCGGCGTGAGCAGCGCCGCGCCGGCGGCGCCCGCGATCAGCAGCGGGAGCACGGCGGCCACGAGCACCAGATGCCGGCGGCGACGCGGGCGAGGAGCGGCTGCGGTCGGCACCGCCGGCGGTGCCGGTGCCGCTTCGGGCGGAGCCGCGCGCGCCTCGAGCTCGGGGAGCGCCCGGATGCTCAACGGCGGCGCTTCGGCGATCCGGAGGGCCGAGCGGCCCCACTGGATCGGTGCGGGCAGCTCGCTCAACTCGGGCCGCCAGGCGATCCCCGGCTCCGCCAGGGGAGAGTCGGTCACCCACGCGGTCCAGTGGTCGCCGGCCCACCACCGCAGCCGCGACTCCACGAGGAGCGGGTCACGATGCCAGGAGGGTCCCGGCAGGGTGGGGTCGGGCACGTCCATCCAGGCCAGGCTGTGGGCGACGACCGCTCGATGGTCGCACAGGAGGCGCCGAGATTGGCGGAATACAGACTTGATGCAGGCGTTATCAACTTCCGGCGCACGCTTGGGAGGTGGACGGCCTGATGCCATTGGACCCGAACAAGTTCACGCGCAAGACCGGCGAGGCGCTCCAGAGCGCCCAGTCACTGGCTCGTGAGCGGAACCACGCCCAGGTCGCGCCCGAGCACCTGCTCGCGGCGCTGCTCGGCCAGCCCGAGAGCGTGGTGCTGCCGGTCCTCGAGCGGATGGGCGTCTCCCCCAAGGCCGTGCGGGACCGCGTGGACGAGGCGCTGACCCGGCGCCCCCAGGTGTACGGCGCGGCCCAGCAGGCTCAGCTCGCGCCCGAGGCCTACCGCGTCCTCGAGGCCGCGGACTCGGCCCGCCAGGACCTGGGTGACGACTACCTGTCGACCGAGCACGTGCTGCTCGCGATGACGGAGGTGGCGGGCGGCGTCGGTGACCTTCTGCGTTCCCTGAATGTGACGAAAGAAGCCGTGCTCGACGCGCTGAAGGCCGTCCGCGGCTCGCACCGAGTGACGAGCGAGAACCCCGAAGACCAGTATCAGGCCCTCGAGCGCTACGGCCGCGACCTCACCGAGGAGGCCCGCCGAGGCCGCCTCGACCCCGTCATCGGCCGTGACGAGGAGATCCGCCGCGTGATCCAGGTGCTCTCCCGTCGCACCAAGAACAACCCGGTGCTCATCGGGGAGCCCGGCGTCGGCAAGACGGCGATCGTCGAGGGGCTCGCTCGGCGGATCGTCGAGGGCGACGTTCCCGAGGGCCTGCGCGACAAGCGACTCATCGCCCTCGATATCGGCGCCATGGTCGCCGGCTCGAAGTACCGCGGCGAGTTCGAGGACCGGCTCAAGGCGGTCCTGAAGGAGATCTCCGACAGCGGCGGCGAGGTCATCACGTTCGTCGACGAGTTGCACACGATCGTCGGTGCCGGCGCCGCTGAGGGCGCCGTGGACGCCGGCAACATGATCAAGCCGATGCTGGCCCGCGGCGAGCTGCGCATGATCGGTGCCACGACCCTCGACGAGTATCGCAAGTACATCGAGAAGGACGCAGCGCTCGAGCGGCGGTTCCAGCAGGTCTTTGTCGGCGAGCCTTCGGTCGAGGACACCATCGCCATCCTCCGAGGCCTCAAGGAGCGCTACGAGGTGCACCACGGTGTGCGGATCCAGGACGCCGCGCTCGTTGCGGCCGCCGTCCTCTCGGACCGCTACATCACCGGACGCCAGCTCCCGGACAAGGCGATCGACCTCGTGGACGAGGCAGCGTCACGTCTGCGGATCGAGATCGACTCGATGCCGTTCGAGGTCGACGTGGTCGAGCGACGAATCCGCCAGCTCGAGATCGAGAAGGCGGCGCTCGCCAAGGAGACGGACGAATCGTCGAAGGGCCGACTCGAGGCGATCGAGGCCGAGCTCGCTGAGCTCGCCGAGGAGCGCGACGCGATGGTCGCGCATTGGCAGAACGAGAAGGACGCCATCACCGAGATCCGCGAGCTGAAGGAGCGGCTCGAGACGGCCCGCACCGATGCCGAGAAGGCCGAGCGCGAGGGCAACCTCGAGCAGGCGGCCGCGCTCCGGTACGGGACGATGCGCGACCTCGAGCGCGAGATCGCCGCGAAGACCGAGCGTCTCAACGAGCTCCAACGCGATCAGCAGATGCTCAAGGAGGAGGTCGACGAGGAGGACATCGCGGAGATCGTCTCGAAGTGGACGGGCATCCCGGTGAGCAGGCTCATGGAGGGCGAGATGGCGAAGCTCGTCCGCATGGAGGACGTCCTGCACGCCCGGGTGATCGGCCAGGACGAGGCTGTGACCGCGGTGGCGAACGCGATTCGTCGCTCCCGCGCCGGACTCTCGGACCCGCACCGTCCGATCGGATCGTTTCTCTTCCTCGGCCCGACGGGGGTGGGCAAGACGGAGCTTGCGCGGACGCTCGCCGACTTCCTGTTCGACGATGAGCGGGCGATCGTGCGGATCGACATGTCGGAGTATCAGGAGAAGCACACCGTCTCGCGCCTGGTCGGTGCGCCGCCCGGGTACGTCGGCTACGACGAGGGTGGACAGCTCACCGAGGCGATCCGTCGTCGGCCGTACGCGGTCGTGCTGCTCGATGAGATCGAGAAGGCCCACCCGGACGTTTTCAACGTCCTGCTTCAGCTGCTAGACGACGGTCGTCTCACCGACGGGCAAGGGAGGACCGTGGATTTCACGAACACGGTCCTGATCATGACCAGCAACCTGGGGAGCGGCGCCGACGAGCAGGTCGTGATGGCAGCCGTTCGTACCCACTTCAAGCCCGAGTTCCTGAACCGCATCGACGAGATCGTGGTCTTCCACCGGCTCGACGAGCGGCACATCGAGCAGATCGTGGAGCTGCAGGTTGCGCAGCTGCGGGACCGGCTGGCCGAGCGCGGGCTCGGGCTCGAGCTCAGCGCAGCCGCCCTGACGCGGATCGCGAAGCTCGGGTACGACCCGGACTTCGGCGCCCGCCCCCTGAAGCGGGTGCTCCAGCGCGAGGTCGCAGACCCCATCGCGCTCGCCCTCCTCCGCGGTGAGTACCACGAGGGGGATGTGGTGGTCGTGGACGCGACCAGCGACGGTCAGCTGGTGTTCAGCCGGCGAACGCCCGTCTCTGCGTAGACGCGGCGAGACGTCGCCGATGGTTCTAGACATTCCCGAAGCCGTGGCGTCCGGCGGCGACTACGATGCCGTCAACGTGACTGCTGACGCGCAGGCGCGTGCCGTCCCCACTCGGAGGTCCGCGTGCCGGGCACGGTGATCGTCGGGACCCAGTGGGGCGACGAGGGCAAGGGCCGCTGGACTGACTATCTCGCCAAGGAGAGCTCGCTCGTCGTCCGCTACCAGGGTGGGCACAACGCGGGCCACACCCTGGTCGTCGACGGTGAGGTCTTCGCGCTCCAGCTCGTCCCGAGCGGCGTGCTCTACGAGCACGTCACCCCGGTGATCGGCAACGGCGTCGTGATCGATCCCGCCGTCCTCCTCGAGGAGCTCGACATGCTCGAGCACAAGGGGATCGACACCAGCCGCGTTCGCATCTCCGGGAACGCCCACCTGATCATGCCCTACCACCAAGAGCTGGACCGGGTGACCGAGCGTTTCCTCGGCAAGAACCGCCTCGGGACGACGAAACGCGGCATCGGCCCTGCTTACGCAGACAAGGCGCTCCGCGTCGGGCTGCGGGTGCAGGACCTCTTGGACCCGAAGATCTTCCGGGAGAAGCTCGATCTTGCCCTGCGAGAGAAGAACGGCGTCCTGGCCAAGGTCTACAACCGGCTGCCGCTCGACGCCGAGGACATCTGTAGCCGGTACCTGGATATGGTCCCCAGGCTCGAGCCGCACATCGCTGACACCGTCCACCTGCTCCACGAGGCGCTCGAGCTCGGGCAGCGAGTCCTCTTCGAGGGCGCCCAAGCGACGTTCCTGGATCTCGACCACGGCACCTACCCGTTCGTCACCTCCTCGAACCCGGTGGCGGGTGGAGTGTGCACTGGTGCCGGCGTCGGGCCGCGGGCGATCGACCGTGTGATCGGCGTCGTCAAGGCGTACGTCACTCGGGTGGGCAGCGGCCCGTTCCCGACCGAGCTTCCCGATGGGGACCGAATCGGCGATCTGCTCGTCGACGGCGGGGCCGAGTACGGCACGAACACCGGCCGGCGCCGACGGCCGGGCTGGCTCGACACCGTCATGCTCCGCCATGCGGTGGCGCTCAACAGCTGCAGCGAGCTCGCCGTGACGAAGCTCGACGTGCTGTCCACGCTCGACGAGCTGAAGGTCTGCGTCGCGTACGAGGGCGAGGACGGCGCCCGCTACGAGCACGTGCCGTACCACCAGTCGGTGTTGCACAAGGTGCGGCCGATCTATGAGACGCTGCCGGGCTGGGGCGAGCCGATCGAGCGTGCGGCTCGCATCAGCGATCTCCCCGCCGCCGCACGCGACTACGTGGCGTTCGTCGAGCAGGTGGCCGGCGTCCCGGTGACGTTCGTGTCGGTCGGCCCGAGCCGCGACCAGACCGTCGTCCTGCCGCGGGCCGCGTGAGCCGACGGGTCCTCGTCGTCGGCGGCGGCGGCCGCGAGCACGCCCTGGCGTGGGCCCTGGCTCGCAGCCCGTCCGTCGGCGAGGTCGTGGCCGCGCCCGGCAACCCCGGCATCGAGGCGATCGGCCGCTGCGTCGCCGTCGACCCCAAAGACCCGGCCGCGGTCGCGCGACTCGCCCACGACCTGGCGGCGGACCTCGTGGTCGTCGGTCCCGAGGAACCGCTCGTGGCCGGTGTCGCCGATGCCGTAGCGGCCAGCGGCCGGCCGGTGTTCGGCCCGGGCGCGGCGGCGGCCCGCCTTGAGGGCTCGAAGGCGTGGATGAAGGAGGTACTGACCGGCGCCGGAGTCCCGACCGCTGAGCACGCATCGTTTCGCGCCGACCAGCAGGAGGAAGCGTTGACCTTCCTCGAGACCCTCGACGGTCTGTACGTCATCAAGACCGACGGTCTCGCCGCCGGAAAGGGGGTCCTCGTCACCGATTCGCAGGACGAAGCGCGGGCGGCGGTGCGCCGCTACCTGAGCGGGGAGGCGTTCGGCGACGCCGGTCGGACCGTCGTGATCGAGGAGGGGCTCCGCGGACCCGAGCTGTCCTTGCTCGTGGTGTGCAACGGCGATCCCAACGCCGCGGCGCCGCTCGAGCCCGCTCAGGACTTCAAGCGGATCGGCGACGGCGACACCGGGTCGAATACCGGCGGGATGGGGGCGTTCTCGCCGGTCCCGGCGGCCGGGCCCGAGCTCGTGGAGCAGGTCATGGCTCTGGCCGTGCGGCCGACGCTCCACGCCCTCGCGGCGGGGGGCGCGACCTACCGCGGTGTGCTGTACGCGGGGCTCATGCTCACGATCGACGGTCCGAAGGTCGTCGAGTACAACGTGCGGTTCGGCGACCCCGAGTGTCAAGTCGTCTTGCCGCGCCTCGAGACGGACCTCGGTGACCTCTGCGACGCTGCGGCTCGCGGCGCGGCGGTCCCACCGGTCCGTTTCCGGGACCACGCGTGCGTGACGGTCGTGATGGCGAGCGAGGGGTATCCCAACGCACCCCGAACCGGACGCGTCATCACCGGCGTCGAAGCGGCTGAGGCTCGACCTGATGTGATGGTGTTCCACGCGGGAACGGCACGGGACCCGGACGGGACGCTCGTCACCGCCGGCGGGCGAGTCCTCGACGTCACCGCGGTAGGGCCAACGATCTCCGAGGCTCGCCGGCGCGCCTACGACGCCGCGGCCGCGATCACGTGGTCGGGCGTGCAGTACCGCCACGACATTGCCGCAGCCGCGTGACGCATTCCCTAGAAGAAGGTTGTCGGTCGACGCACCCCACGGTTCATGTTCATCGCCGACGAGCGCCGTCCTCGGGTTCGGATTCCTGCCGCGACGAGCGCGCACTCGACGCATCGCACCGGTTGGCGTTTCGTCGTCGGAGGCACCAGGCAGTCGGCGCACCAGGTCTCCCCGCAGTCCTCGCAACGGCCGACGGCGCGTTCCGCCCAGTGCTTGGCGCATGTGCCGACATTCGACAGCCCGTTGCCGCTCACGGGCGCCCCTCCCGGTGGCTCAGCCCTCACGCCAGCGCCGCCGGTCGCGAAGACCCGTGGGCGCAGCCCTGGCTCCTACAGTGTCGACCAGGAGGAAGCCGGCCTTGATTGCCCGTTACGCGCTCGAGCCGATGGCCCGTCTGTTCACGGACGAGGAGCGCTACGCCACGTGGCTGGAGGTCGAGGTCTTGGCGGTCGAGGCCTGGGCGAAGTTGGGTGTCGTCCCCGCCGAGGACGCAGTGGCGATTCGCGAGCGCGCAGGATTCGAGGTCGCCGCGATCGAGGCTCGGGAGCTCATCACCGACCACGACACCGCGGCGTTCGTCGACGTGGTTCAGGCAAGCGTCGGGGGCCCTGCCGCTCGGTGGATCCATCACGGGCTGACCTCGAGCGACGTCGTCGACACGGCCCTGTCGGTCACGCTCGTCCGAGCCTGTGACCTCTTGCTCGAGGCCGTGGACGCGCTGCAGGCGGTCGTCGCCGATCGGGCCCGCGAGTTCCGCACCGTCCCGATGGTGGGTCGAACGCACGGCATCCACGCCGAGCCCACGACCTTTGGCGCCAAGCTGGCGCTGTGGGCCCTGGCGCTGCGACGCGACGGCCATCGTGTCGAGCGTGCCCGAGCCGGGATCGCAGTCGGGAAGCTCTCGGGTCCGGTCGGCACCTACTCGCACGTCGATCCGGAGGTCGAGGCCTTCGTCTGCGAGCGACTCGGCCTCCGCGCCGTGCCCGCAACCCAAGTGATCGCGAGGGACCGCCACGCCGAGCTGCTCTATGCCTGTGCCTCCCTGGGCGCGACCGTCGAGGCCTGCGCGCTCCAGATCAGGCTGCTCCAGCGCACTGAGGTCGGCGAGGTGGCCGAGCCGTTCCGGACCGGCGCCCAAAAGGGCTCGAGCGCGATGCCGCACAAGCGCAACCCAGTGAAGAGCGAGCAGCTCTGCGGCCTGGCTCGCGTGCTGCGGGTGAACGTCGTGGCCGGGCTCGAGGACGTCGCCCTCTGGGACGAGCGGGATATCTCCCAATCGTCCGTGGAGCGGATCGTGCTTCCCGACTCGTTGCAGCTCGCCTATTACGTCGCCGTTCGACTCCGGGAGATCGTGCAGGGCCTCGACGTGTACCCGCTTCGGATGCGGGCCAACCTGGAGTCGTCGCACGGGCTGGTCTTCAGCCAAGGCGTCCTGCTCGCGCTCGTCGATGCGGGTTGGACCCGAGACGACGCCTATCGGGTCGTCCAACGAGCCGCCGTTCAGTCGTGGGAGCAGGGCCGCCCGTTGCTCGAAGTCCTGCGCGACGACGACGAGGTCGTCGCGACGCTCGGCGACCGGCTCGCAGCGTGCTTCGACCTCACGTCGGTGCTTGAGCACGCGACGCGTGCCGTCGACGCCCTCGACGAGCCGGGCGGCCTGTGACTGGGGTCGCCCTCCCGCACCGATACACGGGCAAGGTCCGTGATCTCTACGCTGTAGCTTCCGACCAGATCTTGATCGTCGCCTCCAATCGCATCTCGGTGTTCGACGTGGTGCTCGGTGACGAAATCCCGGACAAAGGGCGCGCCCTCACCGCCCTCTCGACGTTCTGGTTCACGCGGACGGCGGGGCTGGCCGCGAACCACTTTCTCTCCGCGGACCCGAATCAGTTTCCGGCCGGCGCCGGGGTCGAGGCAGCGGGTCGGGCGATGCTCGTCCGCGCGGCGCAGCCGGTACGCCTCGAATGCATCGCCCGCGGGTACCTGTTCGGCTCGGCGTTCGAGGAGTACGACGAGAGGGGCACGGTCGGTGGGCACCGGCTCCCGTCGGGTCTTCGTCGAGCCGAGTGCCTCGCCGAACCGCTGTTCACGTCGACGACGAAGGCTGAGCCCGGAGCGGGTCACGACGAGGCGCTCACCGACGCAGAGGCGGCGACGCGAGTCGGCGAGACGACCTTCGAGCGGTGCCGCGACACGACCTTGGCGCTCTACCGATTCGCTGCCCGGCATGCCGAGGCCCGTGGCCTGCTCCTCGCCGACACCAAGCTCGAATTCGGATGCGTCGGCGACGAGCTCGTGGTGATCGACGAGCTCCTGACGCCAGACTCCTCGCGCTACTGGGACGCAGAGCAGTACGCGGTTGGCACGTCACCACCGTCCTTCGACAAGCAGTACGTCCGTGACTACTACGCCAGCATCGGGTGGGACCACACGCCGCCTGCACCCGAGCTGCCCCACTCGGTGATCGTCGGGACCCGCGATCGATACATCGAGGCGTACGAGCGGCTCACCGGCCTCCGCTTCGCGGCGTGGCACGCGCCGCGCCCGTGAGGGACGGGGCGACATCCATCGGGACCGGCCGAGCCGGCCGGTAGAGTCGATTCGTGCGCTACGAGGCCCGCATCGAGGTGACGCACCTCCCTGGCGTTCTGGATCCCCAAGGAGCCACGGTCGAGCGGGCGCTCCCCGCCCTGGGCTACCACAACGTCAGCGACGTCCGGATCGGCAAGTGCATCCGCCTTGTCGTCGAGGCTGCCGACCGGGACGGGGCCCGCCGCCAGGTCGAGGCGATGTGCGAGCGTCTGCTCGTGAACCCCGTGATCGAGGCCTACGACGTCGAGCTCGCTGACCTCCTGCCGGCAGGCTGATCGTGGGGGCGCGGGTCGCGATCGTCGTGTTTCCCGGGACGAACTGTGAGCTCGACGTGGCCACCGCCGTCGAGGGCCGGGGCGGCGTCCCCGAGCTGGTGTTCCACACCGAGACCACCCTGCGGGGGGCTGACGCAGTGGTGATCCCCGGTGGCTTCGCGCACGGCGACTACCTGCGAACCGGCGCGCTGGCCCGCTTCTCGCCCGTCATGACCGCGGTGAGCGAGCACGCTGCGAGCGGCGGCCCGGTCGTCGGCATCTGCAACGGGTTCCAAGTGCTCACGGAGGCGGCACTGCTGCCGGGCGCGCTCCGGAAGAACGCTGGGCTCAGGTTCTTGTGTCAGACCGTCGCGTGCCGCGTCACGGGCACGCGATCGGCGCTGACCCGACGGGCACCACTGGGAGCCGTGCTGCAGCTGCCGATCAACCATTTCGAGGGTGCCTACACGTGCGACCAGGGCACGCTCGATGAGCTCCGCGCTGAGGAACGGGTCGTGCTGCGCTACGTCGACAACCCCAACGGCAGCGTCGACGACATTGCCGGCGTCGCCAACGAGACCGGCAACGTCGTCGGACTCATGCCCCACCCCGAGCGGGCTTCGGACGCCCTGCTCGGCTCCGCCGACGGCGTGGTCCTCCTCGAGTCGTTCCTCGCGGCGGCAGCAGACCGCTCGGTGGCGGCGTGAGGGTCAGCCGCCGCGGGTGATCCCCGCCCGACCGAGGACCTCAGCGGACACCCCCATCTCGCGCCAAGTCGCGTACGCGATCCCCTTGCGCTGTCCGTAGGCCTTCGCCACCCTGGCGAACTCGGCTTCGAGCGTCGGCAGGTCCGCGTCGGGTCCAGTCTTGGCCTCGAGTTCGGCCCCGAGATCGCGGCGCTCTTGGAGCAGCTGCAGGCGCTGCAGGGACGTCGCGGCCCGCAGCTCCGGCTCGAGGGCCGTGAGGCGCTTGCGGATCGAGTCGGTGGTGCGCGGACGCCCCCGCTTGGGCTGGCGGTCCTGCAGCGCGTCGAGATAGGCCTTCACCACCCGGCCCTCGGCGCGCCCCTCGGCCATCGCCTCCTTGTGCGCCGCTGTCATCTGCTTCGGTGCCATTTGGTGACCTCGATCCCATCGTATTTCCTAATTCTGGCATCTGGCATTTGGGCAAATCGAACCGCCGGTAGGCTCGGCTGGTGGTGAGCACCGAGCCGTTGCACCGGGCGCTCGGCCTCACCGACGACGAGCTGGCGGCGATCTCTGGGCTCCTCGGACGCGAGCCGACGGACCTCGAGCTCGCCATGTACGGCGTGCTCTGGTCGGAGCACTGCTCCTATAAGTCGTCGAAGGTGCACCTGCGACGGTTCCCGACCGACGCCCCCTGGGTCCTCGTCGGGCCCGGCGAGGGCGCCGGCGTCCTCGACGTGGGCGACGGGCTGGCCGTCGCGGTTCGCATCGAGAGCCACAACCACCCGTCGGCGGTCGAGCCGTACCAGGGAGCCGCCACCGGGGTCGGCGGCATCATCCGCGACATCTTCTCAATGGGGGCGCGCCCGATCGCCCTGATGGACCCGCTGCGGTTCGGCCCCCTCGACGACCCGCGATGTCGCTACGTGCTGGAGCAGGTGGTGGCCGGGATCAGTGGCTACGGCAACTCGGTCGGGGTCCCGACGGTCGGCGGCGAGATCGTCGTCGATGACTGCTACCGCGACAACCCGCTCGTCAACGTGCTCTGTGTGGGGGTCACGTCCCGGGAGCACCTGGTGCGGTCGCGCGCCGGGGCAGCCGGCAATCTCGCGGTGTTGCTCGGCGCATCGACCGGGCGGGACGGCATCGGTGGCGCCAGCGTCCTGGCGTCGGCGGCTTTCGAGGAGGAGACCACGACGAAGCGCCCCGCCGTACAGGTCGGTGACCCGTTCGAGGAGAAGCGGCTCATCGAGGCCTGCCTGACGTTGCTCGAGGCGGGGCTCGCGGTCGGGGTTCAGGACCTGGGCGCCGGTGGACTGTCCTGCGCCGCGTCGGAGATCGTGGCCAACAGCGGGCTCGGGATGGACGTGGACGTCGCACGGGTGCCACGGCGGGAGCTGCACATGACGCCCGTCGAGGTCATGACGTCTGAGAGCCAGGAGCGGATGCTCGCCGTCGTCGAGCCTGATCAGCTTGATGCCGTGCTCGCCATCTGCGAGCGCTGGGACCTTCGGGCTGCAGTGGTGGGCGTCGTGACCGCCGGGGAACGGTTCCGCGTCTTCGACGGCGCGTTCGACGCGCCGCCGGCCGTCGACGGGGCGGCACCGGACGTCCTCGCCGACGTTCCGGCCGTCAGCCTGGGTGACGGGCCCGTGTACACGCGCCCGGCTGCTGGGCCTCCCGACGGCCAGGCGCTCACCGCGGCCGCCGACCCCGCGCCGACGCTGGAGCGCAAGTATCCGGCCGGCGTCGACTTGGGTCCTGAGCTCCTCGCGTTGTTGTCGACCCCGACGATCGCCGACAAGGCCTGGGTCTGGCGGCAGTACGACCACCAGCTGTTTCTGAACACCGTGGTGGGGCCGGGCGCCGACGCGACGGTCCTGCGCCTGCCTCGGACCGGTCGTGCCCTTGCGTTGGCGACGGACGGCAAGGCCCGGTTCTGCCTCCTCGATCCTCGGACCGGCGGACGGCTCGTCGTCTTGGAGGGGGCGCGCAACGTGGCGTGCGTCGGAGCCCGTCCCCGCGCCGTCGTGAACTGCCTGAACTTCGGGAGCCCGGAGCACCCGACGGTGATGTGGCAGTTCGCCGAGACGGTGGAGGGCATGGCTGAGGCGTGCGAGGCGCTGGGGCTCCCCGTCATCGGCGGCAACGTGAGCTTCTACAACGCGTCGCGAGGAGCGGACATCGACCCCACGCCCGTGGTCGGCGTCATCGGCGTGCTCGACGAGCTGGAGACGGTCCCGCCCACGCTCGCCCTCGGTCCGGACCAGGAGGTGGTGCTCCTCGGCGTGACCGCGGCCGAGCTCGGAGGGTCGGAGTGGGCGACACGGCACGAGCTGGACGGCGGGCGCCCGCCGGGCGCCGACCTCGGCGCCGCCCGCCAGCTGCACGAGCTCGTCCGGGGGCTCGTCGCGGAGCGTCTGGTGCGCGCCGCCCACGACTGTGCCGACGGCGGTGTCGCGGTCGCGCTCGCCGAGATGGCGATCGCCGGTGGGTGCGGGGTCGTGGTCGCTCCGCCCGGCGGGCTCACTCCCGCCATCTGGTGCTTCTCCGAGTCCGCGTCGCGTGTCGTCGTGACCGTCGACTCGGAGCAGCTGAGCGCGGTGCTCGGCCGCGCCGACGCGGGCGGGGTGCCGGCCGCGGTGCTCGGCCGGACCGGCGGCGACCGGGTGATCGTCGACGGAGCCTTCGACCTGCCCCTCGACACCGCGGCTGACGCCTGGCGCGGCGCGCTACCGCGGCTCCTGGACGCGAGCTGACGGTGAGGTTCGCCGGCTCCCGCCGCCAGGACCCGCCGCCGACGACGCGGAGGCCGTCAGCGACCCCGTGGGATACTTGGCCGAGAATGGACACCCGGCCTCCGGCTCCCGGTCTCAACCACGCCTGCGGCGTCTTCGGCGTCTATGCGCCCGGGCAGACGGTGTCGCACCTCACCTACCTCGGCCTGTACGCGCTCCAACACCGCGGCCAGGAGTCAGCCGGCATCGCAGTGAGCGACGGCGAGACCATCACGGTCGTGAAGGACATGGGTCTCGTCACACAGGTGTTCGACGAGCGCCGGCTGGCGCCGTTGGACGGGCACCTCGCCATCGGGCACAACCGATACTCGACCACCGGGTCGAGCACCTGGCGCAACGCCCAGCCCGTGTACCGGTCGGTCGGTGACGCCGGCTTCGCGCTCGGACACAACGGCAACCTCACGAACACCGCCACCCTCGCCACGGGACTCGGCATGCTCCCCGGTATGACCGCCCCGGCCGCCGACGTCGACTCGACGACCGACTCGGCCCTCATCGCCGAACTCATCGCAGGGGAGTACCCGGCCCACCTCCGCTCCGACGGTCGCGACCTCGAGCTCGCGCTCGAGCGCGTGCTGCCCCGCCTCGACGGCGGGTTCTCGCTCGTCCTCATGGACGAGGCCCACCTCATCGCCGTGCGTGACCGCCACGGCTTCTGGCCCCTCGTCCTCGGGCGGGTCGAGGGCGGCTGGGTCGTCGCCAGCGAGACCGCGGCGCTGGACATCGTCGGCGCCCACGTCGTGCGCGAGATCGAGCCCGGGGAGATGGTGGTCATCGACGCGTCGGGCGTACGCGAGCACCGGTTCGCCGACCCGACCCCCCACCTGTGCCTGTTCGAGTTCGTCTACTTCGCGCGCCCCGACACCTATCTCTACGGCCACGGCGTGCACGCGGCACGTCGGCGGATGGGCGAGGAGCTGGCCCGCCAGGCGCCGGTCGAGGCCGACATGGTCATGCCGATCCCGGAGTCCGGCATCCCGGCCGCGCAGGGCTACGCCCACGCATCGGGGATCCCGTACGGGGACGGCCTGGTCAAGAACCGCTACGTGGGCCGCACGTTCATCGAGCCGAGCCCGCTGCAGCGCAGCGGCGGCGTGCGCCTGAAGCTCAACCCGCTTCCCGAGGCGATCGACGGGAAGCGCCTCGTCGTGGTGGACGACTCGATCGTGCGGGGCACCACCACCCGCCAGGTCGTCGCGATGCTCCGCGAGGCCGGCGCCGCCGAGGTGCATTTCCGAGTTTCGTCACCGCCCTACAAGTGGCCGTGCCACTACGGGATGGACACCGGCCGCCGCTCCGAGCTGCTCGCCGCCGATCTCTCCGTGGGGGAGGTCGCCGACTACCTCAAGGTCGACTCGCTGGCCTATCTCGAGCTCGATCGCCTGACCCGAGCCACGGGCGCTCCGGCGGACGCGTTCTGCACCGCTTGTCTCTCTGGCCACTATCCGGTGCCGGTGCGGCCGACCGTCGCCGACACCAAGCACGTCCTCGAGACCGGGTGGGGGCCCGACGAGGAGCCGTCGCTGCCGGTCGACAGCCCGCCGCCGGCGTGAGGGGCCGTCGCACCCGCGCCGACCACCTCACCTACGCCGCCGCCGGCGTTGACATCGCGGCCGGCGAGACGGCGGTCGAGCTCATCAAGGACCACGTGCGGTCGACCTTCCGTCCCGGCGTCCTCGGCGACGTCGGGGGCTTCGGTGGCCTCTTCGACGTCGGAAGGCTGCCCTACAAGGACCCGCTGCTCGTCTCCTCGACGGACGGGGTGGGGACGAAGTCGGCCCTGGCCCGACGGCTGGAGCGGTACGACACCATCGGCATCGACTGCGTCGCCATGTCGGTCGACGACGTCGCCGCCCACGGCGCCGAGCCCCTCTTCTTCCTCGATTACGTGTCCGTCGGCCAGCTCGTGCCCGAGCAGATCGAGGACCTCGTCGCCGGCGTCGCCCGCGGCTGCCGACAGGCGGGTTGCGCGCTCCTCGGCGGTGAGATCTCGGAGCACCCAGGCATCCTCGAGCCCGGCGAGTTCGACCTCGTCGGCTTCGCGGTCGGGATCGTGGAGCGGGCCGGTCTGCTCCCCGCTCGCGTCGCGCCGGGTGACCGCGTCGTCGGCCTCGCCAGCCCCGGCCTGCGGTGCAACGGCTACTCGCTGGCCCGGGAGGCGGTCCTCCGAGCCGGGCTCTCCCTCGATCGCCCGGCCTGGCCCGGGGCTCGCCACTCCCTCGGCGCCGAGCTGCTGCGCCCGAGCGTCATCTACGCGCCCGCGGCGCTCGAGCTTCGCCGCCGCGTCGACGTGCACGCGCTCTGCCACGTCACGGGCGGCGGCATCCCCGCCAACCTTGCCCGCGTGCTCCCGTCCGGGTGCGACGCGGTGATCGTGCGGGGGACCTGGGACCAGCCGCGCATCTTCTCGGTGATCCAGGAGGCCGGCGGGGTCGACAGCGACGAGATGGAGCACGTATTCAACCTGGGGCTCGGCATGCTCGCCGTCGTGGGCCCTGACGCTGGTCGTCGCGCCGTGGACACGCTCCGTGGCACCGGTCACCAAGCCTGGCTCGTCGGCGAGATTCGAGACGGGCGCGGTCGTGTCATGTTTTCGGACCGTTCGGGGTAGTCTCCGCGGGCGGGTCCGGGGCAATTCGGCACAGATCGGGGCGGCGTCCGCCGGTCGGTCGATGACGAGCAGAGCGGCGTGCAGATGGAACCCAGGCCCGACACCCACGGCAAACAGGCCGATGAGGAAGAGCTGCTCACCCCCTCCGAGGTGGCGGCCATGTTCCGGGTCAACCCCAAAACGGTCACCCGATGGGCCCGCTCGGGCAAGATCTCGGCGATTCGCACCCTCGGCGGCCATCGCCGGTTCCGGAAGAGCGAGATCACGCGCATCCTCGCCGAGGGCGGCGAGCCCACCGGCAACTGAGGCTTGATCGGGGTTCTCGCCCCTCGTAGTGGCCGGGGCCGGCGTCGATCCGGCGACCCCGCGCTTTTCAGGCGCGTGCTCTGCCAACTGAGCTACCCGGCCGCGGCGACGCCGCAACCGGCGGCGTCGCCAGCGGTCCTGACGGGATTTGAACCCGCGGCCTCCGCCTTGACAGGGCGGCGTGCACTCCAAACTGCACCACAGGACCAGGGTGGTGGCGGGCCCCTGCCGCCCGGTGCCCCCAGGGGAATTCGAATCCCCGTTACCGCCTTGAAAGGGCGGCGTCCTGGGCCACTAGACGATGGGGGCTCGACTCCTCGGGAAGCGTGCGAACTCTAGCAGCGGCCTCTGCGACACCGGCTGGGATCGCGGCGCGGCGGCGCATGCACCGACGGTCCCTACGTTCGGCTCCCGCGTGGCGGCTCGACGGGGAGTCCCGCCTCCTTCCACGCGCGGAAGCCGCCGACCAAGTCAGTGGCTCGGGCCAATCCGATGTCTTGCAGCGCGGCCGCGGCGAGACTCGACGAGTAGCCCTCGTTGCACACGAGGATGACGTGGTGGCCGTAGCCCGTGATCGCAGCCAACCGGTCGGGGCTCGCCGGGTCGAGGCGCCACTCGAGCACGGTGCGCTCGACGGCGACGGCGCCGGGAATCTCGCCCTCGGCCCTCCGGCTGGCCTCGGGCCGGATGTCGACGACCAGCGCGCCAGCCCCGACCGCGTGCCACGCTTCGGCAGGTCCGAGGCGGCGAAGCCGGGCCCGCGCCTCGCCCAAGACGGTCTCGGTCGAGCGGTCGTGAGACCGTGAGCGCGGGGCTCGGCCGCCCGTCGGCTCGCCGTCGGGGCCCTCGACCCAGCGCACGGACGCGAGCGGGGGCGAGTACACGTGGACGCTGGTGGCGGAGCGGTGCCCGAGGTTGGCGAGGGCGTGCCGCCGGTCGGCCGCCACGGCGTGGGGGCGGTCTCCGGCCGTGATCGCTCGCGAGACCGGACGCCCCGACGCGGAGGGCCAACGAGTCTCGACCAGCTCCCCGTCGGTCACGGCAAGGGCACCGGCCGAGACGCCGTGGTCGTGGGCGGGGATCGCCTGACCTGGAGTCCAGCCGATGACCCAGGCGTCGTAGCGCGCCGTGGCGACGACCTGTTCGTACCAGCGGCGGTGCGGATCGTGTCGAACCCGAGCCTCCGAGCGCTCGAAGGCCGCAGCCACCTCGGTGGCGAGGGCACGCAGGTCCTTCGGCGCGTCGCGCCGCCGGCCGCTCATGCCGGGACGGGAGCCTCGGGCGGCGAGGGACGGACGGCGCGGTGCCGGCGCCCGCGCCAGCCAGCCGACCCAAGACCGTCCTGGACCACCACGTTCGGGAGCGAAGGGGACGAGCCGCCGTCGGAGCGCGGAGGCGCGGCACGGCGATCCGGGGGGCTGGGCACGGCGCGTTTTGGCAGTCCCCGGCGTCGCCGTCGCTTGCGTGGTGTCGGTGCCCCCACGGACCGTCGGCACGGGACGGTCGGCACGGTCCCGGACGGTAGCCGAAACCCGATCGGCTCGATCACGTTTCGGCCGCCCGGGGCGCCGCGGCGGGCGAGGGAGGCCCGACCGGAGCGTCGTCCGGGCCACGCCTGGAGCGGGTCAGTACGCTGACCGCCAACGAGCGGAGCGGGCTTCGGACCCCGCCTCGAGCGTCGTCAGGTCCAGCGGGTCGCTAGCTCAACTGGCAGAGCAACGGGCTTTTAACCCGGTGGTTCAGGGTTCGAGACCCTGGCGGCCCACCCGGCCTGGCGCGAGCGCGCCACGAGCCGCCCCGGTCCGCCTGCGGGTCAGCCGGCTGAGCCGAGGCCGGTCGGACAGCTGACCCCGGTTCCGCCGATTCCGCAGTATCCGAGCGGGTTCTTGGCCAGGTACTGCTGGTGGTAGTCCTCGGCGTAGAAGAACTCGCTCGCCGCCGCGATCTCCGTGGTGATCGTGCCGTGCCCAGCCTCGCGCAGCGCGGCCTGGTAGCGGTCCCGCGACGCCTCCGCGGCGCCGCGCTGCGCGTCGTCCTCGTAGTAGATCGCGGAGCGGTACTGGGTGCCGACGTCGTTGCCCTGGCGCATCCCCTGGGTCGGATCGTGGTGCTCCCAGAACGTGCGCAGCACCTCGTCGTACGGGCGCTCGGCCGGGTCGAACACGACGAGGACCGCCTCGGCGTGGCCCGTGCGGCCGGAGCACACCTCCTCGTACGTCGGGTTCGGTGTGAACCCACCGGTGTATCCGACCGCGGTCGTGTATACGCCGGGAAGGGTCCAGAAGTCGCGCTCCGCGCCCCAGAAGCAGCCCATCGCGAACACGGCCCGGACCGTGCCCGCGGGGAACGGCGGCCGGAGCGGGGTTCCCAGCACGAAGTGACGCTCGGGGACCACCATCGGCTCGTTGCGCCCCGGCAGAGCCTGGTCCGGGGTCACCAGTCGGCTCTGAGCTCGGAAGATCATCGCTACCTCCGTCCTCGCTGATCACCCGACGTTACGGCCGACCGCACGCGTTTTCCCGTCCGCGTCGCCCGGCGTTCACGTTCCCGTAGCAGCGAGGCAACCCGAGGGGGGCACACTCGGAGGACCAGCGCGGCGCCCGCGGCGCGGTCGGCTGACTCCCCCGAACCGACCGCCCGGGCGTCGCCTCGGTCAACGGGGCAGGAGCGGGTCGGTCGCCGACCCGAGCCGCTCGGCGAGGCCGGCGGGGCCCACGACGACGTCGAGGCCGCCGCCGGCCAGCCACTGCCGGTTGGCCGTGTGCAGCGACACGTCGGGTTCGAACCGGTTCAGGACCACGACGACCCGGGTGAGGCCGAGGAACGGCGCCGCCGCGAGCCGGACCGCGTTGATGGCGCCGAGCCCGGACTCCGCGACGAGCGCGACGACGTCGGGACGCAGGAGCCGCACCAGGTCGACGGTGTCACCGTCGGCGGCGAGGGGGCTGCGGGGCCCGCCGACCCCCTCGACGAGGCCGACGTCGACCGCGGCCGGCCAGGAGACCTCGGCGACGAGGTCGGCGAGGGCGATCGGCGGTCGTCCCAGCGCGGCGGCGGCCATCGGCGGCGCCAGCGCCAGCTCGTACCAGCGCTGCGACGCGCAGACCTGGTCCGGGTACTCCCCGGTGGCGTCGGCGAGGAGGTCGGCGTCGGTCGGGCCGGCGTCCGGTTCGAAGGACTGCACGGGCTTCCGGGCTGCGACTCGCTGCCCGAGGGTGCGGAGGCGAGCGAGCACCCGGGCGCCGACCCAGGTCTTGCCGACCGAGGTGCCGGTGCCGGTGACGACGACGAGCTGGGTCGGCCGCGTCACAGCACGGCGAGCGCGTCGACGAGCGCGTCGACGTGCGCCGGGGCGTGCGCGGCGGACAGGGTGACCCGCAGGCGCGAGCTGCCCGGCGGCACCGTCGGGGGACGGATGGCGGGGACGAGCAGGCCGCGCTCGAGCAACGTCGCCGCCGCGGCCAGGGTCCGTTCCTCGCTGCCGAGGATCACGGGGACGATCGGTGAGGGGTGGCCCGGCCGGACCCGATCGACGTGGGCGCGCAACGCCTGACGGAGGGCGGCGCCCTCGGCGGACCGCACCACGCCGAGGGCCGCGAGCGACGCGGCGGCGTCGGCGGGCGTGGACGCCGTCGTGAACACGTACGACCGGGCCCGGTTCACGATGAGCTCGGTGAGCGCCACCGGCCCGGCGACGAACCCGCCGAGGCTGCCCAGCGTCTTCGACAGCGTGCCGACCCGGAGAGCGTCGACGCCGACGAGGTCGGGCTCCGGACCGAGGACCGCGTGGGCCTCGTCGAGGACCAGCAGCGCCCCGGACCGTCGGCAGGCGTCCTCCAGCTCGGTGACGGGCGCCACGTCGCCGTCCATCGAGAAGACCGTGTCGCTCACGACCACCGCCCGCCGACCCTCGGCGCGTGCAAGCAGCCACCGGAGCTGGTCGACGTCGCCGTGGCGGTAGACCGCCACCTTGGCGCGGCTGAGCCGACAGCCGTCCACGATCGACGCGTGGTTGAGCTCGTCGCTGCAGAGCAGCGTGCCCGAGCCCGCCACGGTCGTCAGCACGCCCAGGTTGGCAGCGAAGCCGGTCGGGAACAGGACCGCCCGGGCCGCGTGCTTCCAGTCGGCGATCGCCGCTTCGAGCTCGGTGTGGATCGGGCGCGACCCAACGATGAGGCGTGCCGAGCCGGCTCCGGTGCCCCACCGATCGATCGCCGTGTGCGCCGCCGCGACCACCGCCGGGTGCTGCGTCAGCCCGAGATAGTCGTTGGAGGCGAACGACACGACGGGTCGTCCGTCGCCGGCGAGCTTGCCTTCCGGACCGGTCGCGTCGAGGTCACGCGGCGCGCGCCACCGTCCCGCGGCGCGGACCGTCGCCCCCTCACGTGCGGCCCAGCTCTCCCAGCTCAACGGCACACCCGCGCGATGGATTGCTCCAAGGTCGCGACGAGACGGTCGAGCTCGGGCGTCGTGACGGTGAGCGGGGGCATGAGCACGACGACGTCGCCGAGCGGCCGCAGCAGGACGCCGTGCTCCACCGCGTCGGCGCACACCCGACGGCCCCAGCGCAGCCCGTCGGTGGGCGGCGCCAGCTCGACGCCGCCCATCAGGCCGCACAGCCGCACCTCGCCGACGGCCGGCAGAGGCTCGATGCGCGCCACGAGGCGCCCGCGCAGCTCGGCGGAGCGCGCCCGCACGCGGGCCAGGAGCTCGTCGTCGAGGAGCTCGAGGTGCCGCAGCGCCACCGCGCACGCCAGCGCGTTCCCGCCGTACGAGTGGCCGTGGTAGAGGGTCCGCCCCGACAGGTCCGGACCGAGGAAGGCGTCGAAGACGCGCCCGCTCGCAACCGTGGCCGACTGGGGGAGATACCCGCCGGTGAGGCCCTTGCCGAGCGCGAGGAGGTCAGGCCGCAGCTCGCACTGCTCGCTCGCGAACAGCGTGCCGGTACGGCCGAAGCCGGTGGCCACCTCGTCGCAGATCAGCAGCACGTCGTAGTCCGCGCAGGCGCGAGCCAGCGGCGCGAACGCCGCGGGTGCCGCGACCCGCATCCCGGCCGCCCCCTGCACGAGGGGCTCCACGATGACGGCGGCCAGCTCCTCGGCGTGGAGCGCGATGAGGCGCGCCGCGACCTCGAAGCAGCCGGGATCATCGAAGCCGGGCGCTCGCAGGACAGGGAACCGCAGCGGATCGAACCGCGCCGACCCGAACGCCTGGTCCCCGACCGAGAGTGCCCCGATGGTGTCGCCGTGATAGGCGCCGCCGAAGGCGAGAAAACCGGTGCGGCCGTCGACGCCGCAGTTCGACCAGTACTGGAACGCGATCTTCAGTGCCTGCTCGACTGCGCTGGCACCGTCCGACGCAAACAGGAAGTGTGGGTCGTCCACCGGGACGCGAGGCGCGAGTGCCTCGGCCAGCTCGACGACCACCGTGTTGCCGTTGCCGAGCATGGTGGAGTGCGCGCCGCGATCGAGCTGGTCACGGACGGCGTCATCGAGGGCCGGGACGCGATGCCCCATCGTGTTGACCCACAGCGACGAGATGGCGTCGAGGTAGCGACGTCCGTCGACGTCGATGACCTCGTGTCCCTCGGCGCCGGCGACGATCACCGGCGAGTCCTCGCTGTAGCAGGACATCTGCGTGAAGCCATGCCACACGACGGCAGCGTCGCGTTTCGTCCAGCTTCCCACTCGGCTCTCGTCGCGCACCGTGCCATGATGCCCCCAGCATGAGCCTGCGGGACAAGGCGGCGATCGTGGGCATCGGCGCGACGCCGTACTACAAGCGCGGGCAGTCGCTACCCCAGACGTTGCTCGAGCTGGCCGGGAAGGCGACCCTCGCGGCCCTCGACGACGCTGGTCTCACCGTCGCCGATGTCGACGGGCTCGCGCTGTACAGCGTCGGCCTGGGCGGCGACACGTCCTTGTTCGCGCAGACGCTCGGCATCCCCGAGGTCCGTTTCACCGCCATGCTCACCGGGGGAGGAGGGGGCGCCGCCGGCTCCATCGGGCTCGCCGCGGCCGCGATCGACGCCGGCATGGCCACCTGCACGGTGAGCCTCATGACGCTCCAGCAGGCGGCGAGCCGGTTCGGCGCCTCGTACGCCCCGCGGGGCCGCCCGGGCGCCCAGTACTCGGCGCCGCCGTCGCCGGAGGGCAACTTCATCCAGCCGGCGGGCCTCATGGCCCCCGGCCAGATGTTCGCCGTCTTGGCCCGGCGCCACATGCACGCCTACGGCACCCAGCGCCGGCACTTCGCCGAGGTGGCGATCTCGACCCGCGAGAACGCTCGCCGACGGGACACCGCGCTGATGCGCGAGCCGCTGACGCTCGAGGATTACTTCGCGGCTCGCCTCGTCGCCGAGCCGCTCTGCCTCTACGACTTCTGCCTCGAGTGTGACGGCGCGGTCGCGGTCGTCACGGTCGGCGCCGAGCGGGCGAAGGACCTCCGGCAGCCGCCGGTAATGGTCACGGCGTCCGCGCACGGGGGCCACGGCCGCTGGGGCCAGGCCATCACCTGGATGAACATGCCGGACGAGATGTTCGCCTCGTCCGGGCACCGGCCGGTCGCGCGGCGCCTCTACGAGATGGCCGGGCTCGGTCCCGAGGACGTGGACGTGGCCCTGCTCTACGACCACTTCTCACCCATGGTGCTGCTGCAGCTCGAGGACTATGGCTTCTGCGGCATCGGGGAGAGCGGCCCGTTCGTTGCCGACGGCAACATCCGGTGGCCGACGGGATCGCTGCCCGTCAACACCCACGGCGGCAACCTGTCCGAGGCGTACATCATCGGCATGACGCACGTGAAGGAGGCGGTCGAGCAGCTGCGTGGACAGGCGGTCAACCAGGTCGACGACGCGCAGGTCGCGCTCGTGACCGGAGGCCCGGCGTCGCTGCCGACCTCCTCGCTGCTGCTGCGGGCACCGTGAGCACGCGTGCGGAGGACCGGGTGCCGCTGCGGCTCCCGGCCGCCGACCTCATCCACCTCAGCCCCGACACCTGGACGGCGCCGTTCTGGGAGGCGGCGGCTCAACACCGCCTCGTGGTGCCGCGCTGCACGACCTGTGGCACCTTCCGGTTCCCGCCCAGCCCGTTCTGCTGGCGCTGCCAGAGCCAGGCGGTGGAGTTCGTCGAGCGCCCCGGCGTCGGGAGCGTGTACAGCTACACGGTGGTCTGGCACCCGGTCCTGCCCGACCTCGCCGACTCCGTGCCGTACGCCCCGGCGGTGGTCGAGCTGCCGGACACCGACCACGTCCGGGTTGTGGGCGCCGTCACCGACGCCACGGTCGACGCCGTGCGCGTCGGCCTGCCGGTCGAGCTCGTCTGGCGTGATGTCCGGGAGGGCGAGAGCGTGCCGACCTGGCGGCCGGCCTGACCGGTCGTGGGCGGCCCGCCGGCGCCGGCCCTGGGCTACCGTCCGCGCCCGTGCCCGTCTCGACGCCCAGCTCCGCCTCGAGGCGGTGATGCGCGCCGCGGAACCGCTTGAGGGCCAACACATTCTGGTGACCGGCCCGACGAGCCAGGTCGGCCTGCCGGTGACGCTCGGGCTCGCGGCCGCGAACGAGGTGTGGGGGATCGCCCGGTTCTCCGACGCCCCGGCCCGAGAGCAGCTGCACGCGGCCGGCGTGACGTGCGTCCCGACCGACCTCAGCACGAGCGACTTCTCACACCTGCCCGACTCGTTCGACTACGTGCTGAACTTCGCGGTGGCGAAGGGCGGGGACGCGGACTGGGACCACGACATCGCCGCGAACGCCGAGTCGGTCGGGCTGCTGATGGGCCACTGCCGGGGCGCGAAGGCGTTCCTTCACTGCTCGTCGACCGCGGTGTACCAGCACCAAGGACCCGACCACGAACTCCGGGAATCGGATCCGCTCGGTGACAACCACCGCGTGCTGTTCCCGACCTACAGCCTGGCCAAGATCGCCGCCGAGGCCGTGGCGCGCGCCGGCGCGCGGGAGCACGGGGTGCCGACGACAATCGCCCGGCTCAACGTCCCGTACGGAGACAACGGCGGTTGGCCGGCGTGGCACGTGCTCATCTTGCGCTCCGACAACCCGGTGCCGCTGCACCCACAGCGACCGAACCGCTTCAATCCCATCCACGAGGATGACATCCTCGCCACGATCCCGGCCCTGCTCGCCGCGGCCCGCGTGCCGGCCACGATCGTCAACTGGGGGGGCGCGCCCTCGTCCATCGAGGAGTGGTGCGGGTACCTCGCCGAGCTCACCGGCCTCGCCCTCCGCTTCGAGGAGACGCCGAGCACGCTCGGCGCAGTGACCATCGACCGCACCCGGCTGCTGGGCCTCGCCCCGCCACCGACGGTTGACCTCCGCGAGGGGCTGCGACAGATGGTGGCAGCGCGCTTTCCCGACCTGGCCGCGTAGCGGGTGGTCCCGACGACCGTCATCGACGTCGATGGGCACGTCTTCGAGCCCGACGACCTGTGGGAGCGGTATCTGCCGCCGGCGTTCCACGACCGCCGTCCCCGCCTCGTGCGCGACGAGCGAGGCACGACCCGGTACCAGATCGAGGGCAACCAGATCCCGCCCGGGACCGGGCCTGGCGCCTGGGTGCCGGAGGGGATCCGCGAGGCCTCGGTCCACCGGGAGGGCGCCGTCGACCCCGCGCTGCGGCTGTCCGACATGGACGCCGAGGGCATCGACATCGCCATCCTCTATGGGACCGCCAGCCTCGGCTTCTGGGGGATCAGCGACCCGGAGCTCGCGCACGCCTGCTGCCGCGCCTACGACGACTGGCTCGCCGAGTACTGCGCCGCCGACCCGGCGCGGCTCAAGGGCACACCCACGCTGCCGCTCGGGTCCCTCCCTCGGGCGCTCGACGAGGCCCGCCGGGCAGTGAGCGACCTCGGCTTCGTGTCGATCACCATCCCGTGCTGCGTCGGTTCCTTCAACCTCGACCATCCCGCGCTCGACCCGCTGTGGGGTCTCGCCGAGGAACTCGACGTCCCGGTCGGCGTGCACGCAGGCGGTCCTCGCTTCGCGTACAAGCGCTTCGTCGACTCCTACGCCACCCTGCACGCGCTCGAGTTCCCGTTCGACATCATGTTCGCCGCCGCCACCCTCGTGTGCGGCGGGGTGCTGGAGCGGTTCCCGCGCCTGCGCCTCCTGCTCCTCGAGGCCGGCGCCGCGTGGGGTCCCTACCTGTTCGAGCGTCTCGACGAGCATTACGAGAAGCGACCCGGCGAGATGCCGCGGATCACGAAACCGCCGAGCGAGTACCTCGTCGACGGCCGGCTCGTGATCTCCTGCGAGGCCGAGCGGCACCTCGGCCACGCGCTCGCCGGGCTCGGTACGCACGCAGTGGTCTTCGCCTCCGACTATCCGCACTGGGACGCCGAGTTCCCGAACTCCGTGCGGGCAATCGCCGGGCACGCCGACCTCGACGAGCAGGAGAAGGCGGCCGTGCTCGGCAGGAACGCCGCCCGCGTCTACGGCTGGAGCGTGCCGTGAGCAGTGTCGTGCTCGTCGACGTCGCGGAACGTGTCGCCACGATCACCTTGAACCGCCCCGACGTCCGCAACGCGATCAACGGGGAGTTGGGCGTGGCGTTGGCGCGTGCTGTCGGCGACGCCGAGGAGCGGGACGACGTCGACGCGCTCATCCTCACGGGTGCAGACCCCGCCTTCTGCGCCGGCGCCGACCTGCGAGAGGTCAGCGGCGGTGGCACCCCGAGACCCGCCGAGGGCGACGACCGATACCTCCGTGACGAGGTCGGGAGGTTCTCCTTCCGGGGCCCGTTCCCGCCTCGCACGAAGCTGCTCGTCGGGGCGATCAACGGGCCCGCCATCACCGGCGGCTTCGAGCTGGCGCTGAACTGTGACCTGCTCGTCGCCTCGGAGCGAGCCCGCTTCGCCGACACCCACGCGCGGGTCGGCGTCATGCCGGGATGGGGGCTCACCGTCTTGCTCGCGGAGGCGGTGGGTCTGCGCCGCGCCCGGGAGCTCAGCGCCACCGGCAACTTCCTGTCCGCTCAGGACGCGCTGACGTGGGGGCTGGTGAACCACGTCGTGGGGCACGAGGAGCTGCTCCCCTTCGCCCGCGAGCTCGCCCTCACTGCCGTCCACAACGATCAGGCCGCGGTCCGTCGGATGCTGCGCACCTACGAGGAGGTCGCGGCCACGATCTACGACCCCGCGTGGGCGGTGGAGGACCGCGTCAACCGCGACTGGTGGCTGCGGACGTTCGACGCCGCCGAGCTCGGACGTCGTCGCGCCGACGTCGTCGCCCGCGGCCAGGCGCAGGTCGCCGACCGGTGACGGGAACCCGGACCGCCGCTCCCTCGCTTGCCGGTCGTCGCCCGGCGCTCCTCGTCCCGGTCGTGTCGAGGCTCGTGCCGATGACGAACGCACTGCCCCCCCACAATCGCTCGGCGGGGCCGCAGCCGTGACCGCGCCCGCCGCCGGGCGCTTCGTCGGGCAGGCGGTGCGCCGTCGTGAGGACCCGCGCCTGCTGACCGGCCACGGGACCTTCGTCGACGACGTCGTCCTCCCCGGCATGCTCCACGCCGCGTTCGTCCGCAGCGACCTCCCCCGGGCCCGAATCACGGGCGTCGACGGCCGCGCGGCCCGCGCCTTCCCCGGCGTGCACGCGGTCCTCACGGGCGCGGATCTCAACCCTGGCGTCGGCTCGATGCAGCCGACGATGTTCCAGGGCGACCCCCCGCCTTCTCCCTGCGCGCCGCTGCGCCCACTCGCCGAGGACGACGTGCGGTTCGTCGGCGACCCCGTGGCGATCGTGGTCGCCGACAGCCGCTACCTCGCCGAGGACGCGTGCGAGCTCGTGGCCGTCGACTACGAGCCCCTCCCACCCGTCGTGGACGCCGAGGGCGCGGCCACCTCGCCCGAGCTCGTGCACGCGGAGCTCGGCTCGAACGTCGCGCTGCGGGTCGCGTCGCCGCCCGATCCCGAGCTCGACTCCACGTTCGAGACCGCGCCGCACGTCGTGACAGAGACGCTCGTCCAGCATCGCCACACCAACGTGCCCATGGAGACTCGCGGCGTCGTCGCCGGGTACACGCCGGCGACCGGCGAGCTCGACGTCTGGATCTCGACCCAGAACCCGCACGAGGTCCGCCAGACGTGCGCTCGAGCGCTCGGCATCCCCGAGCACCTGGTACGGGTCCGGATGGGCGACGTCGGCGGCGGGTTCGGGCAGAAGTACTTCACACCCCGCGACGAGCTGGCCGTCGTCGCCGCGGCCCGTCACCTGGGGCGAACCATCAAATGGATCGAGGACCGCCGCGAGAACCTCCTCGCGGCCAACCACGCGCGCGCCGACCGGGTCACCGTCCGCATGGCCTTCGACGACGAGGGCCGCATCCTCGCCGTGCACCTCGACCATCTCGAGGACTGCGGGGCCTATCCGGTCGGCGGCACCGGTGGCACGGGCCCGTTCATGGCCATGCTGTTCCCGGGTCCGTACCGGATCCCGCGGCTTGGCTACACGAGCACGGCGGTGTGGACGAACACCTGCGGCCGGGGCGCGTATCGAGGCCCCTGGATGCTCGAGACCGTCGCCCGCGAGGAGATGATCGACCTCGCGGCGCGTGCGATCGGCGTCGATCCGCTCGAGCTCCGCCGACGCAACTGCCTGCGGGCCGACGAGCTGCCGGTCACCACCGTCGGGGGCCTGGTCCTCGACCACGTGACCCCGAGCGAGACGTTGGAGCAGGCGGCCGACCTGATCGGCTACGACGAGTTCCGGGCCGAGCAGGCGCGGGCCGCGTTGGAGGGCCGCCTGCTCGGCGTGGGATTCGGGCTCTACGTCGAGCCGACGAGCGTGGCCTCGGGGAGCCTCGGGACCGAGACCGCCACGGTGCGCGTGCAGCCCAGCGGGACGGTGACCGTCCACCTCGGGACGGGATCCCACGGGCAGAGCGTGGAGACGACGATGGCGCAGGTCGTGGCCGAGTATCTCGGCGTGGAGCTCGAGGCGGTCACCGTCGTCCAGGGCGACACCGCCAGCAGCCCGTTCGGTGGTGGGACCGGCGGGAGCCGGACCGCGGTCGTGGCCGGCGGCGCGGCGCGCGACGCCGCGCTCGTGGTGCGGGAGAAGGCACTGCAGATCGCCGCCCATCTGCTCGAGGCCGCGCCGGAGGACCTCGAAGTCCAAGCGGGGAGCGTCACGGTGCGCGGCACGCCGACCCGCGGCGTTGCGCTCGCCGAGATCGCCCGGGTGGCGATGAACTCGCCGCTCGAGCTGCCGCCGGGGATGACGCCGGGGCTCGAGGCCACCGCGAGCTACCAGGCGCCGCCGATCACGTGGTCGAACGCGTGCCACGCCTGCACGGTCGAGGTTGACCCAGCGGCGGCCACGGTCGAGGTCCAGCGCTACGTGGTCAGCGAGGACTGCGGGGTGATGATCAACCCGATGGTCGTCGAGGGCCAGATCGCCGGCGGTGTCGTGCAGGGGCTCGGCGGGGTGCTGTACGAGCACTTCGTGTACGACGACGACGGGAATCCACTGACGACGACCTTCCTCGACTACCTCGTGCCGACGTCGACCGAGGTGCCGATGATCGAGTACGGGCACATCGAGACGCGGTCACCGACGCCTGGGGGCCACAAGGGCATGGGCGAGGGCGGGGCCATCGGCTCGCCGCCGTGCGTGTTCAACGCCGTCGCCGACGCGCTGGCCGTGCGCGGCAAGCGCATCACCGACCAGCCGCTCACCCCGAGCCGTATCCTCGACGCGTTGACGGGCTGATCGGCGCCCGACGGTCAGGGCCGGCCGTCGGCGTTCCGGACCCGGTAGACGCAGCGGGCGTCACCGGCCATCAGGTGCTGGGTCCGCTCGACCACGACGTCCGGCCCGAGCACGGCGCGGAACAGGTCGAGTTCGCCCCGGCACAGCCCGGAGCATGCGGCCGCGGCGCTGCAGACCGGACAGTGGTGTTCCACCAGCAGGAGGTCGGCCCCATCGCGTCGGGTCTCGGCCATGTAGCCCTCGGCCGTGCGCTGTCGCGTCAGGGCCGCCACCCGCTGGCGCAGCGGCGCCGCCGCCGGCGAGGGCACGACGCCTCGGTAGGCCGCGAGCTGACGCGCCGAGCGCGCCGCGACGACGGCGTCCAGGCCGTCGTCGCCGACCGCCTCTCTGATGGCGGCCAGCAGCTCGACGGTCAGGTCTCCATGCCGGTCGGGGAACAGCTCCGCGGCGAGGGGGGTGAGCGCCCACTCGATGGCGGGTCGACCCCGTCCGCCGCTCGCTCGCCCTCGCCGCTCCGCGAGGCCGTGGGCGGCCAGGCCCTCGAGGTGCTGGCGCACCGCGGCCTCGGTGAGCCCGAGGCCGCCCGCCAGCTCCGGGACGGTGGCGGTGTTCACGCGCTTCAGGCGCTCCAGCACCCGGCGCTTGGCGTCGGTGAGACCGGCGGGCACCCGACGACCCTAGCGACTTTCGCAAGTGAGGTCTTGACGAACACGGGGGGCTGGACGACTATGACAAGCGATGCCTTCCGAAAATGGATCCCGGGTGCTCGCCGGATCGGCGGCCGCCCTGCGGGCGGAGGGCCGCCTGCTCACGAAGCTGGGCCGCCTGCCGGTCGTCGTGGTCTGGCACGAGGGGCGGGCGTTCGCCCTCGAGGACCGCTGTCCACACATGGGCTTCCCGCTCCACCGCGGCACCTGCGAGGCCGGGCTCCTGACCTGTCACTGGCACCACGCCCGCTTCGACTTGGCGTCCGGGAGCACCCTCGACCGGTGGGCTGACGACGCCCGCGCCTTCGACGTCGAGGTCCGCGACGACGAGGTCTGGGTCTCGTCGAGGTCGAACCCCGAAGACGTGGAGCACCTCCAGCGCCGGCTCCGCGAGGGGCTCGAGGACGGTCTCACCCTCGTCATCGCGAAGGCCGTGCTCGGCCTCGTCGACGCTGGCGTCGAGCCGGCGGCCCTCGTGCGCACCGGTCTCGAGTTCGGGGCCCGGAACCGGGCTGCCGGGTGGGGCGCCGGCCTCACGGTCCTCGTCGCGATGGCCAACGTCCTCGACCACCTTGACCCCGACGACCGGGCGGCCGCGCTCATTCACGCGCTGGTCTTCGTGTCGACCGACACGCGCGGCCACCCACCCCGCTTCGACGTCCCTCCCCTCGCCACGGAGGCGCTGACCGCGCCGCGGCTCGCCGAGTGGTATCGGCGATTCGTGGACACGCGGTCCGCCGGCGCCGCCGAGCGAGTCCTCGTCACCGCGCTCGCCGACGCCATGCCCGCCGAGGACGCCGAGTCGATGCTCTTCGCGGCGGTGACCGACCACATCTTCGTCGACGGCGGCCACACCCTCGACTTCACGAACAAGGCGCTCGAGGCGGTCGCGGCGCTGGGACCGGAGACGCGCCCGCTCGTCCTGCCCACCCTCGTCGCGCAGACCGCGGCCGCGAGCCGAAGCGAGGAGGGCGGCGAGTGGAGGCACCCCGCGGACCTCGTCGCGCTCGTTCGAACCGCCACCGCCGCGCTGCCGGGCGCGATCGCCGCCGGTCGGGGCCGGCGGGGAAGCTTCGAGGACGTCGCTGGCCTCGGCCGGGCGCTCCTCGGCGAGGAGCCGGAGCGGATCGTCGACGCGATCCTCGACGCGGTCCGGGCCGGGGCCACCGAGGAGCAGCTCGGGCGGGCCGTGGCGCTGGCGGCCGCGCTTCGGGTTCTGCGCTTCCACACCCAGAACGACTTCGGGGACTGGGACACCGTCCACCACACCTTCACGGCCGCGAACGCCCTGCACCAGGCCCTGGTCCGGGCCCCGACCGTCGAGCTCCTCCGCGGCGTCCTCCACGGGGCCCTCCGCGTGTACCTCGACCGGTTCCTCAACGTTCCGCCCGCCCGCCTTCCGACCGCGAAAACCGGATCGCTCGACGCCGTGGTGGCCTGCTTCGACGTGCAGGGCAACGTCGACGTCGCCGGGAGCGAGGCCTACGGCTACCTGCGCGGCGGAGGGTCGCGAGCCGCCCTCGCCGCCTCGCTCGGACGCCGCCTGCTGGACGAGGACGTCGGGTTCCACACCTACCAGCACTTCGAGGCGTGCCTCCGGCAGGCGTGGGCCTGGCCCGAGGGGTCCGAGGAGGCGGCGCTCATCTTGACCGGGGGGACCCGCTATCTGGCCGCCCACGCGCCGACCCGCCGGGAGCTGCCGACCGTGATCACGATCGCGTCGCGCCTGCGCCGGGGCGAGCACCTCTTCGAGGAGGCGGCCGCTCCGTGAGCGAGGCGGCCAGCTCGCGGCGCATGACGGCGACGTAGCGGGGATCGATCTCGCCGAGCACGAACCGGCGCCCGAGGCCGGCCGCGGCCACCCCGACGGTGCCCACTCCGGCGAACGGGTCGAGCACGACATCGTCCTCGAAGGACCAGTAGCGAATCACGCGTTCGGCGAGGGCAACCGGGAAGACCGCCGGGTGCTCGGCGCGGCTGCTGGGCGGGATCCGCCACACGTTCGTGCGCTCGTAATCGTCGCCGATGCGGGACCGGTCGACCGCCGGCGGATCGTGGTGCGCGCGGATGTTCCAGTCGATGAGACGATCCGTCCTCGCCCGGTAGACGAGCACGTACTCAGTGACCGGCACCGCCTTGTACTGCAGCGGGCGCCGGTCGGCGGCGAAGCGCCGGCCCCGCCCCGTGGCCCATCCCGCTCCCTCGGGCTTCTCCCAGACGATGTCGTCCACGAAGTCGAACTCCTCGTCGACGAGGATGCGGTGGAGGTCGAACGGCACCGCAAGTCGGCGCGACGACTCGGACCGACGGGCTCGGCGGAGCAGCACGGGCGCCGTGTTCAGGACGAGGAAGCGCCCCTCGGCGAGCACGCGTCGGCACTGACGGAGCACCCGTCGCAGCTTGTCGAGGTACTCGTCGTAGTCGACGAAGTCTCCGGTGTCGGGTCGCGCGTTGAAGTAGGGCGGCGACGTGAACACGAGGTCGACCGCTCCCGTCGGCAGGGCCGCCAGCGTCGTCTCCGAGTCGCCCTCCAGCACGGCGTTGCCGAGCGGCGAGCGAGTGATCGCCCGAGCGCCGGCGCGTGGCCTTCCCGGCGCCTCGGCTCGCGCCAGGCGGGCGCGCACCGTGGCGGCGTCGCTCGAGCGCGCGGCGTCGATCGCCCCGGAGCGGGCGTCGAACACCAGCTCGCCGACGCGTGCCGACGACGCCGCCAGGAGGGGCACGCGCCACACGTGGTACCGGTCGTCGACCTCGGGGAGCCCGAACGTCAACGACCGCCGAAGCCCCCAGGTCCGCACCTGCGCGTCGGCGCGCCCCCGGGCCTCCTCGACGGTGCGGACGGCGTAAGCGCGTTCCTCGCTCACCAGCCGGGCCCGTCGCGCCACGGCTCGACGCTATCGGGGGGCGCTCGCGCGGCCGCGGTTCTCGTCCCTATGCGTCGGCCACGTCGGCGGCGCCCTGAGCCCGGAGGGCGGCCCGGATCGATTCGGCGTTGTTCTCGAGCTCGGCCGGGCTGACCGACCGGGCGGCGTTCGAGAGATGGAGGTCGGATTCGCCGCGGATGGGGATGAGGTGCAGGTGCGCGTGCGGCACCTCCATCCCGGCGATGAGCAGCCCGATTCGCGCCGGGCTGAACGCTGCCTGCTGAGCCCGGGCGATGACCTGCGCCACCGTCATGAGATGACGCGCCAGGTCCGGCTCGAGGTCGATCCAGTGGTCGACCTCGGCTCGGGGGATCACGAGGACGTGCCCCGGCCGCACCGGGTTGATCGAAAGGACGGCGACGCCGCGGTCGTCCCGCCACACGAAGACCCCCGGCAGCTCGCCGTCGATGATGCGGGTGAAGACGCTCGCCACGGGCGGATGGTAGGGGCTGAACTTCGCGGCCCCGGGAGCCGATACGGAGGGAGATGATCGGCCCTCTGTCCTCGGTCCGGCCCCGCGGCGCAGCTCGGGTCGAGCCTCCGGGCGTGTTCCGCCCGACCGCGGCCCGCCCGATCCCGTCGCTCCGGCCCGTCCCTGACTTCGTCGGGCTGCCCGACGGCGGGCGCTCCCTCCCGGTGGACACGAAGCTGGCGATCGCGGGCGGAAGTGCGATCGCCTGGTTCGTCGTGAGCGCCGTCATTGCCATCGCCACCAGCGCCGGGCTCGCCTCCATCCTCTCGTGGCCGTACGCCCTCGCGATGGCCGTCCTGACCGTGGGCATCCCCGCCGGCCTCGCCGCGTTCCGCGCCGTCTCGGCCCTCCTCGACAAGACCGTGCCGGTGCTGCGCGTCCGTCCGACGACGCCCGTCACCGTCGTGATGACGAGCGGCGACCCGGCCCTGGCCGCGTCGACCCTCGGGTTCCTCGCCGCCCAGGACTACGACGGGCCGAAGCGCGTCGTGGTCGTGGACTGCGGACGCGGCGACGTGGTCGCGCGAGAGTCCGCGCGGGCCGCGCTCGAGCTGGGCCTCGATCTCGAGGTGGAGGCCGAGCCCCCGGGGATGCTCGACGCTCGCAACGCGGCGTTGGAGCACGTCGGGACGCCCCTGGTGCTCGCGGTCGAGCCCGGGGCCTACCTGCACCCGTCGGCGCTGCGGCTGCTGGTGGCGAGACTCGAGTCGGAGCCCCCGATCACCGCTGCGGTTTCGGCGCACACGCTGGTGCGCAATCGGGACCCGGGGCGCGACGCCGAGGGTCTCGCGGCGGGTTGGTCGCTGGAGCTGGACGCCGCCCGCCGCTGCGAGGCGATGTTCGCCGGCCCGCTCGCTGTGGACGGAACGTGCACGCTCTTCCGAACCGACGCCCTCCGCGCCGTCAACGGCTGGCCCGGGGGTCGCGCGGGCGACGTCCTCCTGGCCTGGCGGTTCCTCGAGCGCGGCGGGCGCGTCGTCAACGAGCCCCTGGCCATCGCGTGTGCGACGACGATCGTCACGATGAGCACGCCGGCCCGCTTCCGGGCCGACGCGGCCCGCGCCGTTCGTCAGGCCGCGCGAGACGGCGGTGGTGTCCGTGGGTTGCCGGAGCGGTCCAGCCAGGTGATGGCCTGCCTCGACCGGGTCGCACCGGCCCTCGACCTCGCGTTCACGCTGGCGTGGGTGCAGGCCCTCGCCCTCGTGGCGCTCGGCCAGGTCACACTCGTCGTGGCCCACCTCGTGCTCGTGGTGCCGCTCGCCCTGGCCGGCTCGGCGCTCGAGCGCCGCCGTCACCGCGAGGTGCTCGACGAGGCCGGCCTCGCGCTCGTCGCCCCGCACGAGGTGCGGGGGGCGGCCCTCGTCGGCCTCCTGGCCGTGCAAGGCCCGGTGGCGACCTGGCAGCGGATCCGAGGCCTGGTCCGAGTCCCCTCGCTCGGCGGGAGGGGCGTCGGGGTCACGCCGCGGCGATGGCTCGGAGGTCCGGCCCGGCCGTACGCATGAACCGACGAGGCCGAGCGCCGGTCGGCCGTCCGTGTCGCCTCGGCGCTGCCGGCCCCGTCGGCGTGGGCCGGTGGGCACGGCCCGAAATGGACGTGGGGCGGGCTAGCGTGCGTGGGCGCGTGCCCCGATCGCTGCATCACGCCGCGCTCTGCGTGCGTGACCTCGACGCCAGCCTGCGCTTCTACCGCGACGGGCTCGGGCTCGAGGTCCTCAGGGACGAGCGTTTCGACGGCGACTGGCCCGCCCTCTTCAGTGCCCGCAC
>DASZJD010000095.1 GCA_035948415.1 Acidimicrobiia bacterium
GCGGCGGCGACGGCCTTCGGGTACGCGATCAGCAGGACGGCGAGGGCGAGCCCGACGACGCCCTGCGCGAGGAACAGCGGCCCGATGGTGGTCACCTGCCGGTAGCCGTCGGCCCACAGGTAGAGGTGGATCAGCGCTGACGCGGCGACGAGCCCCGCGCCGGCCAGGAGCGCCACGTTCGTGGCGACGCGGCGGGCGGCCGGGCCCGACGGACCTGCGACCGCCAACGCGACCAGCACCGGCTCGCGGTGGTGGGCACGGCGCGCTCGGGCGGGCCCGGTGTCGAGGGTGGCGAGCTGGGGCATTGGTCTCCTCGGTGCGGCAGCGGCGTGTCGTCCGGCTGTTGTACGAGCCACCGCCCGGGGGGGATTGGTCGCGTCCCACCTCGGCGTGCGGTCACGAGACGGCGAACGAGGCGACCGCCTGTCGCAGGAGCGGCCGGAATCGGTTCCACTCGCGAGTGGTCGCCGCCGCGACGACCACGTCGGCGGCGCGAGGTCCCGTCACCAAGCACGCGACCTCCCGGAAGTGGTGGTGGCCGATGCGCGTCACGTAGTCGTCGAGGACACACGATCCGGTCGCACCGAGGAAGGGCAGGCCCTCGGCGGCAGCCTCCCGATGCACGGAACGGTCGTGCTCGCCGCCCAGCAGGTGGGTGCGGAAGGCCGCGAACCCGTGGGGCCGCTCGTCACCCTGCCGGGGGGTCACGTTCAGGTAGGCGCGGAACTGGCCGTCGCCGCTTCGCACCGCGGCCGAGATCGAGCCGGGGTCGCCGGTCAGGGGAGCGAACGGGGCCGGGTAGGACAGCGTCGCCCCCGACGGCGACGTCTCGTGGCTCCACGCCGGCGGGGCGGGGGCGGCGACCAGCCAGCCGAACGAGCCCGAGCGGGCCCGAGGTCCCGAGGCGGGGCGCAGCCCGGCCGCCGGTTCGAGGACACCCGGGAAGGCGCCGACGAGGCCGACCGCGGCCACGAGTGCCGCCAGTCGTGCCAGTCCTCGGACCGAACGGGCCCTGGGCCCCGCTCGCCCGCCGTGCCGGTTGACGCGTCGCGACTCCATCGTCGGGGATACGACGCGGCGGGCCGAACGGCTTGCCGATCGGACGCGGCTCGCCCGGGCGGCCGGAGCCGCTACGCGGGCGAGAACTTCAACGGGATGTGCTTGATCCCGTTGATGAAGTTCGAGCGGAGTCGCTCCGGCGCCCCGGTCAGCTCGAGACCCCGCCAGCGGTCGAGCAGCTCATCGAAGATGACCCGGATCTCCATGCGGGCCAGGTTCGCGCCGAGGCAGAAGTGGGGGCCGCCGCCACCGAAGGCGACGTGCTCGTTCGGGGACCGCTCGACGTCGAATCGCATCGGGTCCTCGAAGACCGCCTCATCCCGGTTCGCGGACGCGTACCAGATCACGACCTTGTCGCCCTCGGAGACGCGCTGGTCGCCGAGCACGAGGTCTCGAGTCGCGGTGCGCCGGAAGTGCATGACGGGGCTCGCGCACCGCAGCATCTCGTCGACCGCGCCCGGCAGGAGCTCGCGATGGGCGCGGACGCGCTCCAGCTGGTCGGGGTGGTCCAGCAGCGCCAGGAGCCCGTGCGAGATGAGGTTGCGGGTCGTCTCGTTCCCGGCCACCGTGAGCAGCATGAAGAACAGGTCGATCTCGAGCTGCGTCAGCTGCTCCCCGTCGACCTCGGCCTCGCTCAGCACGCTGATGAGGTCGGCGCCGCGCGGGTCCTGGGCCCGCTTGTCCTCAGCGAGCTTCGCCGCGTAGGCGAAGAGCTCCATCGAGGCCTCCTGGGCCTGCTCCTGGCTCACGCCGTACTCGGGGTCCTCCGAGCCGATCATGCGGTTCGACCAGTCGAACATCTTGTGTCGGTCGGCCTGGGGCACCCCGAGGATGTCGGCGATCACCTGGAGCGGCAGCTCGGCCGCGACGTCGACCACGAAGTCGCACTCCCCTCGGGGCGCCACTCGGTCGAGGATGGCGCGGGTGCGCTCTCGGATGGTCCGCTCGAGCTCGTCGACCATCCGCGGGGTGAAGCCCTTGTTCACGAGCCGGCGATACCTCGTGTGCATCGGCGGGTCCATGTTCAGCATCATGAGGCGCTGCTGCTCGAGGTCCTCGGGCGGCAGGTCCCAGATGAACACCGCGCCGCGGGCGGACGAGAACGTCTGGTTGTCGCGGTTCACGGTGACGACGTCCGGGTAGCGGGTGACGCACCAGAACCCCGGGCCGCCGTCGGGCTCGGGGTGCCAGTACACGGGGGCCTCGCGGCGCAAGGTCTCGAACCAGTCGTAGGGGACGCCCCGCACGAAGACGTCCTTGTCGGTGAGGTCGATGGTGTCGAGGTTCATCGTCAGACGGCCGTGGTGGCCTTCTCCTTGTCGAACTCGGGGATGACATGCTTCCCGAACAACTCGATCGACTGCATGACCTGGTCGTGGGGGATGTCGTAGGGGTTCACGAGGCACAGCAGCAGGTCGCAGCCGGCGGCCTCGTAGCGCTTGCAGGTGTCGATGCACTCGTCCGGGTCGCCCACGACGCCGGCACCGACGCCGTGGATGTACTCGAAGTTCAGGTGCTCGAGGGCGCCCTCGCGCTGGTGCTGGAGGGGGCTGGCGGCGTACTGGTAGGTCCCGAGCTCCTGCTGGCGCTCCTCCATCCACTCTGCGACCGAGCCGATGAGGGCGGCGCCGTGCTTCGGGTACCACTCGAACGACCGGGCCGCGACCTCGTAGGCCTCCTGCTTCGTCGGTCCGCAGTGAACCATCGTGAAGGTGGCGGCGGTCTCGTTCTTGAACTTCCCGACCGGCTGCTCGCACTCGCTGAGGCCCTCTCGGTACGCGCTGATGTTCTTGACGAGCTCCTCCGGCGGGAGGCCGACGGTGAACGAGCAGAGGCCGATGCCCTGGCGGCCGACCTCGCGGTGGCCGTCGAGGCTGCTGGTGGCGCCGAAGATCGGCGGGTGCGGCTTCTGGAGCGGCTTCGGCAGCACGCGCCGAGGGGCGCCCATGCGCCAGAACTCGCCGTCGGCCTGGTACTCGTCCTCGGTCCAGGCGCTCACGATGTGGTGGAGGGCCTCGCGCCACATCTGGCGGGTCTCGCTGGGCTCGACGTCG
>DASZJD010000096.1 GCA_035948415.1 Acidimicrobiia bacterium
CGCTCGAGCGCCGCCGTCACCGCGAGGTGCTCGACGAGGCCGGCCTCGCGCTCGTCGCCCCGCACGAGGTGCGGGGGGCGGCCCTCGTCGGCCTCCTGGCCGTGCAAGGCCCGGTGGCGACGTGGCAGCGGATCCGAGGCCTGGTCCGAGTCCCCCCGCTCGGCGTGAAGGGCGTCGGGGTCACGCCGCGGCGATGGCTCGGAGGGCCGGCCCGGCCGTACGCATGAACCGACGAGGCCGAGCGTCGGTCTCGCGGGTGTGGGGCGGCGCGGGCGCGCGCAGCACGGGGTGGCCGCCCGCGTCGCCTCGGCGCGGCGGCCCGTCGCGGGCCGGTGGGCACAGCCCGACGTTGGACGTGGGGCGGGCTAGCGTTCGCGGCGCGTGCCCCGATCGCTGCATCACGCCGCGCTCTGCGTGCGTGACCTCGACGCCAGCCTGCGCTTCTACCGCGACGGGCTCGGGCTCGAGGTCCTCATGGACGAGCGTTTCGACGGCGACTGGCCCGCCCTCTTCAGTGCCCGCACGCGCGTGCTGCACTCGGTGTTTCTGGGCGAGCCCTCCGCACCGAACGCAGGGATCGTCGAGCTCGTCGAGTTCGACGGCGGCGTCGACGATCGATCCGAGCCGGACCGGCCGGCCCGCGGCTTCTTCCTGCTGTCGTTCTTCGTCGACCTCGACGCCACGCTCAGCCGGCTCGCGCGTCTCGGCCTCGGCGGCCGCCCGCGGCGCATCGAGCAGCCGGGCGGGCACGGGACGGTCGGCATGGCGACCGTCCACGACCCCGATCTGGTGCGGGTGGAGCTGATCGAGTCCGGCCCAACCCGGATCTAGCCTCGGCGGCCGTGCTCCACCCCGAGGTGTCGACCGACGACGCCCGCGCCATGCACCGCGTCGACGGCCGGGTCATCATCGTGACGGGCTCGGGTCAGGGTGTCGGTCGGGGCATGGCCCATCACCTGGCGAAGGCCGGCGCGACGGTCGTAGTCGCCGACTACCAGCAGGAGAAGGGCCGACGAACCCGCGACGAGCTGACGGCGCTCGGTGCCCACGCGATCGACGTCGACGTCGACATCCGTGATGCCGCGTCCGTCGACGCCCTGGTGGCGCGGGTCGTCGCCGAGCTCGGGCGGGTCGACGGCATCATCAACAACGCGCAGACCTTCCGCCCGAATGCCCCGATGGCCGAGGTCGACGCCGACGACGTCGACGTCTTCTACCGCTCCGGGGTCCTCGGCACGCTTCGGGCGATGCAGGCGGTCTACCCCCACATGCGGGCCGCCGGCTGGGGCCGCATCGTGAACTTCGCGTCGTCGATGGGGCGCGTGGGCGGCGAGGGCTTCGGTGCCTACAACGCGTCGAAGGAGGCCATCCGGGCCCTCACTCGGACGGCGGCCCGCGAGTGGGGTCGGGACGGCATCGTGGTGAACGCCATCGCCCCGGCCGCGGCCCCGCCCCGGGCCGTCGGCTCGCCGCACTACGAGGCGTTCATGGAGGCGTGCCCGATGGGCCGCAACGGGGACCCCGAGCTCGACATCGCGCCGGTGGCCTTGTTCCTCTGCTCGGACGCCTGCCGCTACCTGACCGGCCAGACCTTCATGGTCGACGGCGGCACCTACCTCTGGTCGTAGTGGCGACACCGGCACGAGGTCGCGACGCCGACTGGCGCAACCCGTGGCCGGTGCAGGGGGTGCGTCGTGGCGATCCCGAGCCGTCGCCGGGCGTGACGACGCTCCACGTCGACGGTTTCGCGGTCGCGTTCGACGTCGAGCCGCTCGAGGCCGACCGCGACGAGTACCAGGACCACCTCAACAACACGGCCGTCGTCCGCATGTTCAACGAGCTGCGGATCGCATTCGTCGCGGCGCGGTTCGCTCCCCGCTGGCCCCGCTACGTCCGCCGCGAGGGCCTCACCGTGGTCGTGCGCGAGCTGCACGTGCTCTACGAGAGCGAGGGTTGGATGCAGGAGCGCTACGTCGGCGCCACCCGGGTCGCCCAGCGCCGGGACAAGGCCGCCGTCGTCGAGCAGCGCCTCGTCGAGGCCGTCACGGCCCGGCCCCTGGCCCGGGCGTGGGTGCTCCAGCTGCTCGTGGGAGCCGACGGGCGGGTGACGGGCTGGCCCGACTTCTTCTGGGACGTGGTGATGGACGTGCAAGGCGCGCCGGTGCACACCGTCCCGGACCCGACCCGCCCTCGCTGGGGGCCGCCGCCTTGATCGACGAGACGCCGACGGGTTGAGCGGCGCGGGCGGTCAGGCCTCGAGCGTGTCGAGCAGGTCGCCGAGCCAGCTGATGGCGCGCCTCGACGCGTCGGCGTAACCCTCCTCGTCGATCCGCGGGCCGATGAGCTCGAGGTCGAACACGCCCCGGTAGCCGGCCGCGAGCAGCTGCCCGACGATCCGGTCGAGCGGGATGTCCCCGTCGCCGGGGACGAGCCGGTTCGGGGTCGACAGGGTGCCGATGGCGTAGTCGCTGACTTGGACGATCCTGAACTCGGCGACGCCGTCGCGGATCGTGGCGCCAAGGCCCCGCTCGGCCCAGCAGGCGTTCAGCTCGGCGCAAACGCCGATCCCCAGCCGGCGGGCCAGGTCCAGCGCGTCACGAAGGGTGTGCACGAAGCCGATGTCCACCCGCAGCGAGTTCGTGTGCTCGAGACCGACGGGGATCTGCCGGGCGCGCGCGTCGTCGAGCAGCGGGCCGAGCGCGGCCGCCAGCGCCTCGGCGGCGTCCTCCCACGACAGCGACCCCGCGGGTCCGGTGGTGAGGATCAGGCACTCCGCCCGCACTGCCTCGGCGGCGTCGAGCGCGCGACGCACCCGGTCCCGCTGGCGACCCCATTGGGACCGGTCGCTGAGGACGAACGGGCCGACGCCGATCAGGTTGGTGACGCGCAGCCCGGCGTCCAGCAGCCGGCGTGCCCCGGCCTCGATCCCGGCCACCTCGAGCTTCGCGAGCGAGGCGCCGACCGCCGTGATGCCGGCGGTCTCGTAGAAGGCGAGGTCGTCGTCAAGGCTCCACGAGAACGTGGAGATGGCGCTGAGCGAGACGCGCGGGTGCATCACGCGGCGACGAGGCGGGCGATCGGGCCGCGCGCGGCGAGGTGAGACCGACGCTCGTGGTGCGCCCGCCCGTGTGGGCGCCCCGGGTCGGCGTGGGTGCTCATCCGAGCGAAGCCGCCCGGGCGATGCTGCTCCCGCCGTCGAGCTGGAGGTTGATCCCGGTCAGCAGCTCCGATTCTCGGCTGGCCAGGTAGACCGCGGCCCAGGCGACATCACGCGCCTCGCCGAGCCGGGTGAGGTGCATCGCCTCGAGCCGTCGCCGCCGCTCCGGCGCCAGCTGCGCGTCCCGACGCTCGTTGATCACGTAGCCGGGGCTGATCGTGTTGCACCGGATGCCCTGGCGTGCGTACTCGACGGCGAGCGACCGGGTCAGGGCGTTCAGGCCGCCCTTGCTGGCGGCGTAGGCGGCGAGCCCCGGGCTCGGCCGCTCGGCCTGCCGCGACGAGACGTTCACGATCGAGCCGTGGCCGGCGCCGACCAGGTGGGGGATCGCCGCCCGGCACAGCCACATCGGCGCGGTGAGGTTGACGCGCAGCGCGTACTCCCAGTACTTGGTGTCGAGGTCGCCGACGCTCGCGTCGTGGCCGTCGGGGCTCGCCACCGCGTTGTTGACGAGCACCGTCAGGTGGTCCCAGCGCGCCGCGGCGGCGGTCACGAGGTGTCGGCACGCGTCCTCAGTGCCGAGGTCCGCGGCGACGAACACCGCCTCGCCGCCACCGCCCACGATCTCGTCGACGACCGCGCCGCCCCGGCCGGCGTCTCGGCCGTGGACGCAGACCCGTGCGCCCTGCCCCCCGAACTCGAGCGCGATCGCCTTCCCGATCCCGGCGGTGGAGCCGGTGACGAGGGCGGTCTCCCCAGCGAGGCGCACGCGGGAACCCTAAGGGAGGGCCGCGGGAGGGCGCGGGGGACCGACGGCGGTCCGGTCGAGCACGGCACTATGGGTTCGTGCGCACGGTCAGCGACTCGAGGGCCCGGCGTGCGCTGTGGATCGCGCTCGGCGCCAACGCCGGGCTGCTCGCGGCGGAGCTCCTCGGCGGGTTCGCCTTCGCGTCCTTGGCCCTGCTGGCGGACGCCGCCCACCTCGCGACCGACGTAGTCGGGCTCGCGGTGGCGCTCGTGGCGCAGACCCTCGTGACGCGACCGGCGTCGGACCGCCGGACCTTCGGGCTCCGTCGGGCCGAGGCACTCGGAGCCCAGGCCAACGCGCTCCTGGTGCTCGGCGCGGCGGTCTGGATCGCGGTGGAGGCGGTCGGTCGCCTCGGCACGGGCCACGAGGTCGACGGGGCGGGCGTCGTCGCGGTGGCGGCGGTGGCGTTGGCGCTGAACGGCGTCAGCGCGGCCGTCCTCGCCGGGGTCGCGGGTCGGCGGCTCAACCTGCGCGCCGCGCTCGTGCACTTGCTCGCCGACGTGGGCAGCTCGTTCGCGGTCCTCATCGCCGGCGTCGGGGTCTTGGTCTTCGCCGCCGACTGGCTGGACCCGGTGGCGTCACTGGCCATCGCGGCGCTCGTCGTCTGGTCGATCTGGGGGCTCCTGCGCGATACGACGAACGTGCTCCTCGAGGCGGCCCCGCGTGACTTGGTCGTCGGCGATGTCGAGCACGCTCTGGCTGCCGCGCCCGGCGTCGAGGCGGTGCACCACCTCCACGTGTGGGAAGTCGCGTCCGACTTGCCGGCGCTGTCGGCGCACGTGGTGCTGAGCGGCGCGCCGACCCTGCACGACGCCCAGGCGCGGGGCGACGAGCTGAAGACGATGCTTGCCGGTCGCTTCGGGATCGCGCACGCCACGCTCGAGCTCGAGTGTCACGAGTGCGACACTCCGGACCACTGACGGCTGTCAGGCCGAGGTGGCGCCGGCGCGTTGGGGCGCGCGCGCCGGTCGTCGCGTCCGCGCCGGCGCGGGTCGAAGCCGGAGCCCACCGACGACGGCGATCCCCGACCCGAGGCCGATGACGGCTGCGACCTCGAGTCGAGCCCAGGCGTGCGGCAGCGTCGTCGGGAGCTGGGACCGATAGAGCTCGGTGACGTCGGCCAGGCCGCCGGCGAGGGCGAGGAACAGGCCCGCGAGCAGCAGCAAGGGGGCCGCGGCGTGGACCCCCCGTCGGACGACCCACAACAGCGCGATCGAAGCCACGGCGACGCCGCCGACGGCGTACGCGCTGGCAGCCAGCTTCGTCGTCCCACCGACCGTGGTCCCGAACCACGAGCCCAACACGTGCGCGGCCTCGCCCGCGATCATCACGGCGAGGCTGGCCGCGACGGCAGGGCGCGCGGCGCGGCTATGGGCGGCGGCGACGACGACTCCGGCGAGGGCGAGGGCGAGGGCCAACCACCCCCACGGAGCGGGTCCCGGAATCCACTCGACGTCACCGTGCACGGCTATTCGCGTTCCAGCGCTGACCAGGGTCACGGTCCAGCGCTGGACGAGGTGCCGCGACGCCCGATCTCGCTGCACCTGCGGCGGGTCGCCGCTCCCGAGCCAGTGCGCGCGGTGGTCGTGCCACCGCACGACGAGTCCGCCGCCGATCCGCCGCCACTGCGGCGGCGCGTGCGGGTCGGCCGAACGAGGCACGGGCACGTTGCCCGTGCGGTTCCGGTTCAGGTACGCCGCGGGCGAGCGACCGTTCTCGAAGACGCCGCCCGGCCCGACACGCAGGTACGGCTCGTCGTCGTAACCGAGGACGGTGACGTCACGACCGGTGTGGTTGTCGAGCTCGAGCTTGTTGCCGAGGTCGCGGGCGCGGACCTGCAGGCCCGGGGTGCGAGGCACCACGGCGAGCACGCGTGTCGCGAAGTTGCTGGGCTGGATACCCGCGACCCCGTGGGCGTCAGCGGGGTCGGCCGACACGACCACCGTCGCCATCCCGAGCACCAGCGCGAGGAGCGCGTGGCGCAGCCGCATCAGCTCGCCGCGGCGTCGCGCAGCTGTGCGATCAGGTCGGCTCGGGCTCGGGCCACCCGGGACCGGATCGTGCCCACGGGCACCGCGCAGGCCGCGGCGGCGTCGTCGTAGGAGAAGCCGAGCAGCTGCGTGAGCACGAACGCCTCCCGGCGGCTGCTCTCGAGCGTTGCGACCAGGGTGCGCAGCGCGTGGGCTGACGCCGGGTCGGGTGGCTCGGCGGTCGGGCCGTCGACGAGCCGGCCGGCGAGGCGGGTTCGCCGGCTCCTCCGCCGCATCGCGTCCACGCACGCGCGTCTGGCGATGGCGAGCAGCCAGGTGCGCGCCGACGCGTCGCGGCGGAACGCGGGGAGCGCCCGCCAGGCCCGGACGTAGACGTCCTGGGTGACGTCGTCGGCCTCGTCGACGCCGACCTGATGAGCGACGAACCGCCAGACCGCGGGCTGGCTCGTCTCCACGAAGGATCGCAAGGCAGCGCGGTCGCCGTCGCGGGCGGCGAGGAGCAGAACCGTCAGCTCGTCCACCGCCACGACCCTACCGACGGGCCCCGCACGCAGCGACGTCACCCGCTCGTCGGCGGCGCGGTCACGCGCAGCGGCGACAGAGCCCGACGAGGTCGATGCGATGGGTCTGGGTCCGGAACCCGGTGGCCGCGTTGACCTGCTCGACGGCGCGGCGCATCGACTGCTCGAGTCGAGCGTTCGCCGGGACGTCCTCGATCATGCCGCACGACGAGCAGATGAGGTGATGGTGGTGTCCGACCAGGTCCTCAGCGAGCTCGAACCGAGCGAACTCGTCGTTGGTCACGATGCGATGGACCACCCCGGCCTGCTCGAGGATCACGAGGTTTCGGTACACGCTGCTCTGCGCCAGCCCCGGCCAGGTGTCGAGCACTTCGGGAATCGTGACGGGTCGTGGCGACGCGACGAGCACCTCCACGATCGCCTCGCGGTTCGGTGTGAGGCGCTGGTGCACCCGCCGAAGTCGCGAGCTCACCATCTCGCGAAGGTCGTCGGTCACGGCGCGGAGTGTACCGTCGACGTTCGATGAACCCGACGGAGTCGTTCACGCGTGTTGTGCGGCGACCGGAGACGGAGATCGCGCTCGACGAGGCGGCTCTGCTCATCGCGGCGCATGACCACGACCTCGACCTCGAAGGCGAGCTCTCGCGGCTGGACCGACTGGCGGACGCCGCAGGTGACGACGTCGAGCCGCTGGCTCGGTTCCTGTTCGTCGAGCAGGGCTTCGTCGGCAACGAGCTCGACTACGGCGACCCGCACAACTCGTACCTCGACTCGGTGCTCCGGCGACGGGTCGGCCTGCCGATCACCCTCAGCGTGCTGCTGCTCGAGATCGGTCGGCGTCGGGGCGTCGCGCTGCACGGGGTCGGCATGCCGGGCCACTTCCTCGTCGGCACCGACGACGGGCGCTTCGTCGATCCGTTTCACGGAGGCGCGCTCCTCGACGAGGCGGGATGCCGAGCGCAGTACGAGCGCCTGCGCCCGGGCGCGCCGTGGCATCCCTCGTACCTCGAGCCGGTCGGCCGCCGGGCGATCCTCGTCCGAATCCTGGCCAACCTCGTTCACACCCTCGTCGAGCGGTCGCCGGCAGACGCCGCGTGGGCCTTGCGCCTCCGGCTGGCCGTGCCCGGGGTGGCGCCCGGCGAACGACGGGACGCGGCGGCGTTGCTCGGCACCCTCGGTCGCTTCCGGGAGGCGGCCTCCGCGCTCGACGAGCTCGCCGACGAGCTCGACGACGCGAGCGCGACAAGGGCCCGAGAGGACGCGGCCCGGCTGCGGGCCCGAGCCAACTGAGCGGGCCGCCGCTACCGTGCCGCTGATGAGCCCGGAGCTCCCGATGTTCCCGCTCGGGACCGTGCTCTTCCCGCACGCCGTGCTGCCCCTGCACGTCTTCGAGGCGCGCTACCGAACGATGACCGAGCGCTGCCTCGCCGACGACGCCACCTTCGGTGTGGTGCTGATCGAACGGGGCAGCGAGGTCGGCGGCAACGACCTCCGGTTCGACGTCGGGACCGTCGCCCGAATCGTGCAGGCGCACCGTCTCGACGACGGCCGCTGGGTGCTGATGACCGCCGGCGAGCACCGGCTGCGGGTGCAGCGGTGGCTCCCCGACGACCCCTATCCGCGCGCCGAGGTGACACCGCTGCCCGATCGGGCCGCTGGCGGAGCGGCGCCCGACCTTCCGGCCGTCGCCCGCGACCTCCAGCGCGTGCTCGCACTGCGCGCCGAGCTGGGCGAGCCGGTGCCGACCGTCGAGGTCGCGCTCCCCGCCGATCCCGTGCGCGCGTCGTTCGAGGCCTGCGCCCTGGCCGGACTCGGCCCGCTCGACGCGCAGCGCCTCCTCGAGCTCGACGACGCCACCACCAGGCTCGCTGAGCTCCGGTCCCTGCTCCTCGAGCAAGTCGCCGCCCTCGAGTTCCGGCTCAGCCGCTGACCCGTTCGCCCTACGCTCGGGAGGTGCAAAGCAACGAGCCCGCCGAGCCCACCGACGACGACCGCGACTTCGCCGCGCTGGAGGAGGCCGAGCAGGAGCTCGCCGAGCTCGAACGGGAGTTGGGGCGCATCGACGGTGACGGCGAGCCTCCTGACGCGTGAGCGAGCCCCGCGGTGTCGTTCGGGTCCGGTTCTTCGCCGCTGCCCGCGAAGCCGCCGGCACCGCCGAGCTCGTGGTGGACCCGCAGCCACTGGGCGCCCTGCTCGACGCGCTTCGACACGACCTCGGCCGCGGCTTCTCGGGCGTGCTCGACACCGCACGCGTCTGGGTGAACGGCGATGACCCGAGCCGCGGCGACGACACGCCGCTGACCCCCGGCGACGAGGTCGCCGTCCTCCCTCCGGTGAGCGGCGGGTCCGTGTGCGCGAGGGCGCGCCGCTAGTCGCCGAGTGCCAAGTCGATCGTCCGCGCCTTGCCAAAGCGCGTCGACACGTCGAACCAGTCGACGAGGTGCCAGAACGCGTCGACCCACTCGCCCTTGCGGTTCTCGTACTGGAGGTAGAAGGCGTGCTCCCACATGTCGAGGACGAGCAGGGGCGGGCCACCCTGGCCCACGTTGCCCTGGTGGTCGTAGACCTGCTCGATGATCAGGCGCTTCCCGACCGGCTCCCATGACAGCGCCGCCCACCCCGAACCCTGCACGTTGTTCGCGGCCTCGGAGAACTGGGCCCGGAACTGGTCGAAGGACCCCAGGTGCTCGTCGATGGCGGCGGCGAGCTCTCCGGTGGGCTTGCCCCCGCCGTCGGGGCTCATGTTCTTCCAGAACAGCGAGTGCAGGATGTGTCCGGACAGGTGGAAGGCCAGGTTCTTCTCGAGCTGGTTGATCGATCCGAAGTCGCCGGTCGCGCGCGCCTCCTGAAGCCGTTCCAGCACCTTGTTCGCCCCGTCGACGTAGGCCTTGTGATGCTTGTCGTGGTGCAGCTCCAAGATGCGTCCCGCCAGGTGCGGCTCGAGCGCCTTGTAGTCGTACGGGAGTTCAGGCAGGGTGTAGAAGACCATGTCGGCTCCTTTCGATGAGGTCGACGGTAGCGGGACCGAGCCGTCGAGCGGCCAGCGGGGACCGCGCCAGGCGAAGCGCTGCAGGCGGTACCCTCGCCGCGGTGAGTGAGCCGCATCGACGCCGCCTCGACGTCATGCTCGACGAGGATTACCTCGACGGCCTCGACGCCAGACCGCTTGACGAGGTGCGGGCCATGCACGAGGAGTGCCTCGAGGTCGAGACCGAGGTCTCGTACGTGCGTCGCCTGGCTCAGGCGCGCATCGACATCGTGTCGGCCGAGCTGGATCGTCGATCGGCGGGCCGGTCGGTCGGAGACCTCGTCGCGATGCTGCCCCAGATCCTGGCCGACGAGGCGCCGCGATCCGACCCGGCGCACAGCCGGCTGCCGCGGCATCTGGCCCCGTCGATGTCGATCCCGTGGCGGCGCGGCCTCGAGGAGCTCATCACCGACTCGACGCTGGTGAACCTCCCGACGATCAGCGACGACGAACTGCGGGACACTCTCGAGCAGCTCGGCATTCTGGAGCGAGAGATGTCAGGGCGTCGACGAGCCCTGCACGGTGTCATCGACCGTATCGAGGCTGACCTCGCGGCGCGACACCGGCTCGACCACGTGTGACGTGGCCGACGCGATTGAGCAACGCCTGCGCGAGCTCGGCACCTTCATCCGCGACCGGCGGCGCGACGCCCGGCTGTCCTTGCGGCGGCTGAGCGAGCTCGCCGGCGTCTCGAACCCGTACCTCAGCCAGATCGAGCGCGGCCTGCGCAAGCCCAGTGCGGACGTCCTCCAGCAGGTCGCCCGCGCGCTCGAGGTCTCCGCCGAGACGCTGTACGTGCGGGCCGGGATCCTCGACCCTCGTGACGGCGAGCCGAATCTCGAACATGAGATCCTGCGCGACTCGTCGCTCACCGAACGCCAGAAGCAAGCCCTGCTCGAGGTCTACCGATCGTTCCAGGGCGACCCCGAGCGTCGGCCGGCGTCCGACGCCGAGCCCGGGGACCGGGGGTCGTGACGACCGCGTCTGTAGGATCGGCCGCGCCATGAGCGTCCCCCGCGTCGCGATGCTGAGCGTGCACACGTCGCCCCTGGCCCAGCCCGGCGCGGGTGACGGCGGCGGCATGAACGTCTACGTGCGCTCGCTCGGTGAGGCTCTGGTCCGGGCTGGCGTCGGCTGCGACATCCTCACCCGCGCCGAGCACCCCGCCCAGCGTCCGATCGTCGAGCTCGAGCCGGGACTGCGCGTCGTGCACCTGGACGCCGGGCCCCGAGCCCCGGTGCCCAAGCACGCGCTGCCGGAGCTCCTCGACGCCCTCGTGGACGCCGCGCGCGACCACCTGCAGTGTGGACGGTCGTGCTACGAGGCCTTGCACGCCAACTACTGGATCTCGGGCGCAGTCGGGCATCGGCTCAAGCACGAGCTCGACCTGCCGCTCGCGGCCACGTTCCACACCCTCGCCCGCGCCAAGGCGGACGCCGGGATCGTGGACGACCCGGCCGAGCGCGCCGCGGTGGAGGCGGAGGTACTGCGATGCGCGGACGCGGTGCTCGTGGCGACCGCGGACGAGGGCGCCGGTCTGTGCGCGGAGGCCGACGTCGAGCCGGAGCGGGTCGAGGTCGTTGCCCCCGGCGTCGACCACGCGCTCTTCTCGCCCGGCGAGCCGAGCGTGGCCCGCCGTCGCCTGGGCCTGCGGACGGACCGTCCGATGCTGCTCTTCGTCGGCCGCATCCAGCCGCTGAAGGGGGTCGACGTCGCCGTCCGCACCCTGGCCGCGATCGGCGACGCCACGACGGAGCTGGTCGTCGTGGGTGGCCCTAGCGGCACCAACGGTCCCAGCGAGGTGGCGCGCCTGCACGCGCTGGCCGACGAGCTCGGCGTCGCCCGCCGCATCCGGTGGGTCCGTCCGGTTCCGCACCAGCGGCTGGCCGACTGGTACCGGGCCGCCGACGTGTGCCTGGTGCCCTCGCGGACCGAATCGTTCGGCCTGGTCGCGCTCGAGGCCGCCGCGTGCGGAACGCCGGTCGTCGCGGCCGACGTCGGCGGCCTGCGCACCCTCGTCGACGACGGTCGCACCGGCTTCCTGGTCGGCGGACGGGAGCCGGACCAGTACGCCGCTCCGGTCCAGCGGCTCCTCGACGATGACGGCCTGGCGGCCGAGATGGGCACGAGCGCGGCGGCGCGCGCCGCCCGCTACACGTGGAGCATCGCGGCGGCGCGGCTGCGGCGCCTCTACTCGGACCTCGCCGCCCGCGCCCTCGTCCGCTGCTCGTGACGGAGGTCGCGGCCCTCGAGGCTCGCGAGCGGGCCGCCCACGAGCTCGTGGCCGATCACCTCGAGGGCGAGGTCGCGGGCCAGCCGTTCGTGCAGACCGTCGAGTACGACCCGGAGATCCCGCGCTGGTACGTCCGCTTCGGCTGCGAGGGCCGCGACGCCACGACGATCTACTTCGACCTGCGCCAGCGGACGCTGCGCTACGAGGTGTACTTCCTGCCCGACCCGCCGCGGAACCAGCTCGACCTCTACCGGTTCCTGTTGCAGCGCAACCACCGGCTCTACGGCGCGCGCTTCTCGATCGGCCCCGATGGAGACCTCTACCTCACCGGCCGGATCGCGCTCGAGCACCTCGACCGGGCCGAGCTCGACCGGGTGATCGGTGTGCTCTACGAGATCGTCGAGACGTGGTTTCAGCCCGCGGTGCGTCTCGCGTTCCGCGCCTGAGCGCGGACGCGGGCGAGCCCGAGGAACGATCGGGTCCCTCCGCACTTCCCCGAACGGAGTGGCCTTCCTGCACCTCGGGCTCACCGCCACCGGCACCCGTCGGTGCCGGGACCGCGGACTGTCGCGCCGGCGGAGCCGCTGCACAAGGCCCAATCTCTGCGTCGTCCCGGTCGCCGCCATCCCGTAACTTGCTGACATGGTGCGACTGGCGGTCCTCGGGGGTGGCCGCATGGGTGAGGCACTCGTCGCCGGCCTGCGCGAGGCCGGCTGGGAGGCGGACGAGGTCGCGGTCGCCGAGGTCGAACCCGACCGCCGCCGGGTCCTCGAGGAGCGCTTCCCCGGGGTCCGGGTCGTGCCGAGCCCGGCGTGGGCGGTCGCCGACGCCGAGGTGGTCGTGGTGGCGGTGAAGCCCGCCGACGTCGCCGCCGCGCTCGAGGCCACCGCCGAGGCGCTGCCCGCGGACGCGCTCATCCTGTCGCTCGCGGCCGGCGTGCCGCTGGCCGAGCTCGAGCGCGCCGCGCCCGACCACCCGGTCGTGCGGGCGATGCCGAACACCGCCGCCCTCGTCGGACGCGGCGCGGCGGCCGTCGCCGCCGGCCGCCACGCCGACGTCAGCCACCTCGAGGCCGCCGAGCGAATCCTCGGGGCCGTCGGCACCGTCGTCCGGCTGCCCGAGCACCATCTCGACGCGGTCACCGCGCTCTCGGGCTCGGGGCCGGCGTACGTGTTCCTCGTCGCCGAATCGCTCGTCGAGGCGGGGGTCCTCGCGGGCCTGCCGCGCGACGTCGCCGAGGACCTGGTCCGCCAGACGCTGCTCGGCGCGGCGACGCTCCTCGCCGGCGGTGAGCCGCCGGAGGCGCTGCGCGCCGCGGTGACCTCCCCTGGCGGCACGACTGCGGCCGGTCTCCAGGTCCTGGAGCGACGAGGGGTGCGCAGCGCGTTCCTCGACGCGGTGCTCGCGGCCACCGAGCGGTCGCGCCAGCTCGGTGAGACGAACCGGCCGTGACGCGCCGACCGCGCCGGGACCTCCCACCCCGGCTCACGGAGCGGTCGAACCCGGCCCGCCCTGCGCTCACGCGATCACCGGCGCCGACGGCGGCGCGCCGCCTCGTCCGGGCCGGGGTGTGTGGGCGGCATCCGCGCCTCGGTCACGGCGAGGTGCTGGCAGCGGCGCGGCGGCTGGCCGACACCGAGTCCGCGCGCGGGACGTCGCCGGTCACGCTCGACGAGGTCGTCGCCGCCGTCGCCGCCGCCGCCGGCCCTCAAGGTGAGCGGCACGGCGAGATCGATCCGGCTCGGACGCTCGCCGCCGCGGCCCGGGCCGGTCAGGAGGTCGCGGCCGTGGCCCGAGCCGGCGGGCGGATCGCCCTCGCGACCGCGGCGCCCCCCTCGCTCCTCAGCCTCTACGCCGCGCTGGCGCGGGCGGCGCGGGCGGCCGGGGGGGTCGTCGCCGACCCTGGGGCCGCCGGGCCGTACGCGTCGGGACGACTCCTCTGGTGGCTGGACGGCGTCGCGGTCGCCACCGACGGCCGGGCGCTCGTCGAGGAGTCGCGGCCCGAGGCGGCTGACGAGTGGCTCTTCTCGGCCGGCCGGCCCGCGATCGCCGTCGCCGACGGCGTGTTCGCGGTCGGGGCGATCGCGGCGGGCGTGCCCACGGTGGCGTTCGCAGACCTCGACGCTCCCGCCCCCGCACTGGCGGCGCAGCAAGGTCGGCCGGTCGTCGTCGTCCCGCTGGCGCTGCGTCGACCGCCCGCGGCGTACGGGCCCGTCACCGCCGCCGTGCTCGAGACCGTGAGGGGCGCCGGCCCCGTGGTCCACGACCGCGACGCCACACGGCAGCCGCCACACTTGGCAACAGAGACCCCGGGGACGTACGCTGGCCCCCCGAGCGGGGGAGAGGGGTGAGCGTGGCGGACTCGGCGGACTCGTTTGCTAAAGCGCGCTTTCTGACGGTCCAGGAGGTGGCGGACCTCATGCGGGTCTCGTCGATGACCGTGTACCGGCTGATCAAGGCGGGCGACCTGCCCGCGGTCCGGGTGGGGCGCTCGTTCCGGGTGCGTGACGTCGACGTCGACACGTACCTCTCGTCCCGCTACACGCAGGCGGGATAGCTGGGGCCAGGGGGCGAGAGGCCGGTGAGCAGGCCGGTCGCCTTCCTCTCCGACTACGGCCTCGTCGACGAGTTCGTCGGCGTGTGCAAGGGCGTGATGCTCGGCCTCGCCGCCGGCCTCGACGTCATCGACCTCACGCACCAGGTGCCCGCCCACGACGTCCGCGCCGGGGCCCTCGCCCTGGTGCGGGCGGTCCAGTACCTCCCCGACGGCTGCGTCGTGCTGGCGGTGGTCGACCCCGGCGTTGGCACCGAGCGCCGGCTCGTCGGGGTCGAGTGCGACCGAGCCGTCTTCGTCGGCCCGGACAACGGCCTGCTGGCCCCGGCCGTCGCCATGCTCGGCGGGGCGCGCCGGGTCGTGCACCTCACCAACACGGAGCACCAGCTGCCTGCTCCCGGGCCGACCTTCGCCGGCCGGGACGTCATGGCCCCCGCCGCCGCCCACCTCGCCGCCGGCGGCACGCTCGAGGACCTCGGCGAGCCGGTGGACCCGGCGACCCTGGTGCCCGGCGTCGTCGGCCTGCCCCGCGTCCTGCCTGGCGGCGCCGTCGAGGCCGACGTCTGGTGGGTGGACCGCTTCGGGAACTGCCAGCTCAACGTCGGCCCCGACGAGTTGGAGGCGGCCGGGGCCGAGCCCGGCGGGACCCTCGAGGTGCGGGTCGGAGGCCGGGCCAAAGCCGCCCGCTGGGTCCACACCTACGCCGCCGCTCGCCCGTCCGAGCTCGTCCTCCTCGTCGACTCGTACGGCCTCGCCGCCCTCGCCCTGGACCGTCGCTCGGCCGCCGCCGAGTACGACCTTCAGCCGGGCTCGACGGTGATCCTCGTCCCCCCTGGCGCTACCGTGCCGCCGTGAGGCCGGGCACCACGATCGCCATCGCCGCCCTCCTCGTCCTCATCTTCGCCGCCGCTTTCGCGCAGTTCGTCCTCCGGCTCAGCCCGTAGTCGCCGCCCCCCCATTCCACTCTCAGTGACGAAAATGCTCAAGCCGATCACGCAGAGCGACGATGCTGGGGACGGTTCCGGCACGCGGGCGTGGGGAGCGTGACGCCACGAAAAAGTGGCGATCACTGGCCTCCCAGCCCGCCCCAAGACCCACGCCCGCGGCTGGAGCCACCTCCTCCTCTCCGAGGCGCTGACCCCTCTCCGCGGCACTCACCGGCCGGACGGCGCCACCCCCTTACCATCCCCCCGTGAACCTCGCCGCCGCCCTCCAGCACGGGGGGCTCGGCCGGCCCGACGCGGTCGCGCTGATCGGCGGGCGCGGCGCCACGACGTTCGGGGCCCTCGCCGAGTCGTCGGCCCGCCTGGCCGCCGCCCTGGCCGACGACGGGGTGCGGCCCGGCGACCGGGTCGCGCTCGTCAGCCCCAACAACGAGGCGTTCGTGACCGGATACCTCGCCGCCCTCCACGCCGGCGCCACGTGCGTGCCGCTGAACCCGATGGCGCCGCCCGCCGAGCTCGAGCGCGACCTCGCCGCGGTCGAGCCCCGGCTCACCCTCGCGGCCGGGTCGGTGGCGCCGCTCGTCACCGCCGCGGGGCAGCGGCTGCGGACCGTCGACCTGGACGCCCTGCCCGACACCGCCGCTCCGCTCGCCGAACGGTCGGCCGCTGACATCGCGGTGCTGCTCTTCACGTCCGGGACCGCGGGACGGCCGAAGGCGGCGATGCTGACCCACGGGAACCTCGCCGCCAACATCGCCCAGGTCCTCGACCACCCCGGCCTGGCGGTCGGGCCGTCCGACGTCGCTCTCGGTGCGCTGCCGTTCTTCCATGTCTTCGGGCTCAACGTCGTCCTCGGCGTGGCGCTCGCGGCCGGCGCCAGCACCGTGCTCGTCGACCGGTTCCAGCCCCGTCCCGCCGCCCGGCTCGTCGAGCGCCACGCCGTGACCGTGCTGGCGGGGGTCCCGACGATGTTCGGCGACTGGCTCGACGTCGACGCCGACGACGCGACCGAAGAGACGTTCCGGTCGGTCCGCCTGGCGGTGTCGGGAGCCGCGGCGCTGCCCGCCGAGGTCGAGGCCGGGTTCAGCGCCCGCTTCGGCCTCGTCCTCCACCAGGGCTATGGGCTCACGGAGGCGTCGCCGATCGTGGCCACGACGGCGCTGGAGCCCGCCCCGCCCCGCCCCGGGTCCATCGGTCGCCCGCTGCCGGGCGTCGACGTCCGCCTCGCCGACCTCGACGGCGCCGACGTCCTCACCGGCGACCCCGGCGAGATCTGGGTCCGGGGCCCGAACGTCTTCCCCGGCTACTGGCGGGACCCGGAGGCGACGCGCCTGGTGCTCGGGGACGACGGGTGGCTCCGCACCGGGGACGTGGCCGTGCTCGACGAGCACGGCGACCTTCGGCTGGTCGACCGCCGCAAGGACCTCGTCATCGTGTCCGGCTTCAACGTCTACCCCGTCGAGGTGGAAGACGTCCTCCGGACCCATCCGGACGTGCGCGACGCCGCCGTCGCCGCCGCCCCGAACCCGCGCACGGGCGAGGCCGTCGTCGCCTTCGTCGTGCCCGAGCCCGGGCACACGCCCGACCCCGCCGCGCTCATCGCGCACTGCGCCCGGTCGCTCGCCCGCTACAAGTGCCCGACGCGCGTCGAGGTGCTCGACGAGCTGCCCCGCGACGCCGCCGGCAAGCTCCTGCGCCGAGCCCTCCCGGTCTGAGGCTCGCGGCGCGGGGACGGTCGCCCTCGCCGCGGCCCACGAGGCGGCGCCGAGGGGCTCACGGCGACGCGGTCGACGGCGTCCGGCGGCGTCGCCCGGCCACCCGGAAGCCGGCGTAGACGACCACGATGCCGGCGGCGAGGGTCGCGGCGAAGGCCTCGTCGTGGCCGAGGAAGCCCTGGACCAGGCCGCCGCTCGACAGGACGAGGGTGCCGGCGGCGATGAGCCCGTTGGCGACGGCGCGGCGTGCGTTGCCGGGCTGGGTCCGATCCCGGGCGAACCGGACGGCCGACAGGACGGCGCCGACGAGGATGACCGTGGCCCCGATCCCGCTGCCGACCGCGGCCAGCGCCCGGGGGAAGGCGCCGAAGGTCCGGCTGGCCACGGGGATGCGGGTGCCCGCCACCGCGCGCATGGGGGCACTCGCGATCACGCCCGCGGCGAGGCCGGAGAAGAACACGACGAACCACTGGGCCCGGCGGCCCGCCCGGGGCCCGAGCAGGAGGTCGACGGTCCCGAGCGCCAGCCACGGCACGTCCAGCACCGCGCCGAGCAGGAAGAAGACCCGGTAGGTGCCGCGGTCCCAGCCGTTCGAGGTCCCGAGGGCCAGGGCGGCGGCCGCCAGGGCGAAGAGCGCCAGGGCCACGGTCCAGTCCCACAGCTCGCGCCGCCGCCGCTGCTGGGTGGCAGCCGCCAGCGTCGACTCGGCGAACAGGGAGGCGACGGCGGTGGCCACGAACGCCAACCCCGTCACCATCTCGGTGGCGAGCGTAGGCGCCCCGCCTCGACCTCGCGCTTGTGACCGCGTGCACAAGCGCGGGATAGGGTGGCCGGAGCCCGGACCGCGCCGGCACGACCACTCGCGCCGAGCCGAGAGGAGCCCGACATCGGAGTTCGGCCGATCCCCGAGGCCACCGTGGCCCGGCTCCCCCTCTACTACCGAGCCCTGCTCCAGGTCGCCGACCAGGCGATCGGCACCGTCTCGTCGGAGCAGCTCGCCGAGCTGGCGGGCGTGAACGCGGCCAAGGTGCGCAAGGACCTCTCCCACCTCGGCTCCTACGGGACCCGCGGGGTGGGCTACGACGTCGACCAGCTCGTGCGCGAGGTGTCCCGGGAGCTCGGCCTCACCCACGACTGGCCGGTGGCCATCCTCGGGCTCGGGAACCTCGGCCGGGCCCTCGCCAACTACCGGGGGTTCAGCGCCCGTGGCTTCCGGGTCGTGGCCCTGGTCGACGCCGACCCGGCGAAGGTCGGGGAGCCGGTCGGCGGCCTGCCGATCGAGCCGGTCGAGGCCCTCGGCCGCATCGTCACCGAGCGACACGTCGCCATCGGCGTCATCGCCACCCCCGCCGCCTCGGCCCAAGCCGTCGCCGACCGTCTGGTGGCCGCCGGCGTGCGGGCGATCCTGAACTTCGCCCCGACGGTCGTGGTCGTCCCCCCTGAGGTGTCGCTGCGGAAGGTCGACCTGGCCACCGAGCTGCAGATCCTGTCCTTCTACCAGCAGCACGGACGGCGCGCCCGGGACGGCGCCGGCGTGTGACCATGGGCCGGTGGGACGGCCCGGACTCCTCGGCTACCCGGCCAGCCTCCTCCTCGCGGGGCGGCGCTGCGTCGTCGTCGGCGCGGGCCGGGTCGCGGCCCGCAAGATCGACGGGCTCCTCGAGGCCGGCGCCGCCGTGCACGTGGTCGCGCCCGACCTCGGGCCCGAGGTGCTGGCGTGGCGGGACGCGGGGCGGGTGACCGTCGACGAGCGGGCCTTCCAGCCCGCCGACCTCGACGAGGCATGGCTGGCGACGGCGGCGACCCCCGACCCGGCCGTGAACGCGGCCGTCTACGAGGCCGGCGAGGCCCGGCGGGTCTTCGTGAACGCCGCCGACGACCCCGCCCACTGCTCGCTCACGCTGATGTCGGTGGTGCGGCGGGGCGACCTCGTCGTCACCATCGGCACCGGGGGCCGCAGCCCGGCCCTCGCCACCTACCTGAAGGAACACGTGGCCACCGAGATGGGGCCCGAGTGGGAGGTGCTGCTCGAGCTGCTCAGCGAGGAGCGCGAGCGCCTCCGCGCCGCCGGCACGTCGACCGAGACCGTCGATTGGCGACGGGCCATCGATTCCGGCATGCTCGACCTCATCCGCACCGGGCGCGTGGCCCAAGCGAAGGAGCTGCTCCGGGCGTGTCTCTCGTCGTCGTCGGACTGAACCATCGCACCGCGGCGGTCGACCTCCTCGAGCGGATGACCGTCGCCGCCCCGGGCCTCCCGAAGGCGCTCCACACCCTGGCCGGGCGGGAGCACCTCGCCGAGGTGGTCCTGCTCTCCACGTGCAACCGCACCGAGGTGTACGCCCGCTCCACCCGGTTCCACGCGGGCGTCGACGACGCCCGGCACTTCCTCGCCGAGCTCGCCGGCCTCGATCCCGACGACCTCGCCGAGAGCCTGTACACGTACCACGACGACGCCGCGGTGGCGCACCTCTTCGGCGTCGCCGCCGGGCTGGACTCCATGATCATCGGCGAGGCCGAGATCCTGGGCCAGGTCCGCGAGGCCTGGCGGACCGCCGAGCGGGAGGGCACCGCCGGGCCGCTGCTGTCCCGCACCTTCCGGCACGCGGTCCACGTCGGCAAGCGGGCCCGGCACGAGACCGGCATCGGCCGGCACGCCGTGTCCGTCTCGTCGGCGGCGGTCGCCTTGGCCGCCGATCGGCTCGGGTCGCTGTCCGGGCGGCGGGTGCTGGTCCTCGGGGCCGGCGACGTCGCCGTGGGCATGGCGGTGGCCCTCGCCGGCGCCGGCGTGGGCGAGATCGTCGTCGCCAACCGCTCCCGGACCCGGGCCCGTGAGCTGGCCCGCCGCGTGGACGGCCGGGCCATCTCGCTCGACGAGGTCCCCGACGCCCTCGTGGACGCCGACGTCCTCCTCGCGTCGACGAGCGCGCCGGGCACGCTCATCGAGCGCGGCGACATGGAGACGGTCATGGATCGGCGTGGGGACCGGGCTCTGCTCGTCGTCGACGTCGCCGTTCCCCGTGACGTCGACGCCGGCGTCGGCCAGGTGTTCGGGATCACCCTCCTCGACATCGAGGCGCTCCGCGCCTTCGGCGAGCAGTCCCTCGAGCAGCGGCGCGCCGAGGTGGGCAAGGTCCGAGTCATCATCACCGACGAGCTCGACCGGTTCCGTGTCGAACGCTCGGCGCGGGAGGTCGCGCCGATCGTCGCCGCCCTCCACGCCCGGGGGGACGCCATCCGCGCCGCGGAGCTCGAGCGCCGCGCCGCGCGGCTCGCCGAGCTGGACCCCGCCGCCCGAGCCGTCGTCGAGCAGGTGACCCGGGCCGTCGTGAACAAGCTCCTCCACGAGCCGACCGTCCGCGTCAAGGACGCCGCCGGCTCGGCCGCTGGCGAGCTCCTCGCCGACGCGCTCGCCGACCTGTTCGCGCTCGACGAGTGACCCGGCCGCTGCGGGTGGCGACCCGCGGCAGCGCGCTTGCCCGCTGGCAGGCCGAACGGGTCCTGGCCCGGCTGGACCGTCCGGGGGAGCTCGTGATCGTGACGACCGCCGGCGACCGTCGGGCCGGCGTGCCGATCCGCGAGCTCGGCGGGCGCGGGGCCTTCACGAAGGAGATCCAGGACGCGGTCGTCGCCGGGCGCGCCGACGTCGCGGTGCACTCGGCGAAGGACCTGCCGTCCATCACCCCGCCGGGCCTCGTCCTGGCGTGTGTCCCGGAGCGGGCCGACCCCCGCGACGCGCTCGTCGGCGGCTCGCTCGACGCCCTGCCGACCGGCGCCCGGGTGGCGACCGGGTCGGTGCGGCGGCGCGCCCAGCTCGCGCACGCTCGCCCGGACCTCACGTTCGCGGAGCTGCGCGGCAACGTCCCGACGCGCGTCGCCCGGGCCGCCGACCACGACGCGGTGGTAATCGCGCTCGCGGCTCTCGAGCGGCTCGGCCTCGTCGACGCGCGGGTGCACCCGCTCGACCCGACCGTGGTCCTGCCCCAGGTGGCCCAAGGCGCGCTCGCGGCCGAGTGCCGGGCCGACGACGAGGACACCCGCGCCCTGCTCGCCGCGGTCGAGGATCGCGCGGCGCGCCGCGCCGTCGACGCCGAGCGGGCCTTCCTCGCCGAGCTCGGCGGCGGGTGCGACGTGCCCGCGGGTGCCCTGGCCGTCGCGGACGACGCTGGGGTGACGCTCACGGCGATGCTGGCGTCGCTCGACGGGCGAATCCTCCTGCGGGCCACCGCCGCCGACGCCGACCCGGCGCGCGCCGGGCGGGACGCGGCCCGGCGGCTCCTGGACCGCCACGGCGGGCGCATGCTCCTCGAGGACGTGGCGTGACCCGCGAGCCGTGACCGTCTACCTCGTCGGGGCCGGTCCCGGCGACCCCGGGCTCTTGACCCGACGGGGCGCCGAGGTGCTGGCCCGCGCCGACGTCGTCGTCTACGACCGGCTGGCCGCCGACGCGCTCCTCGAGCTGGCGCCCGCGTCTGCGGTGCGCATCTCGGTCGGGAAGGCGCCGGGGGCGGCCGAGGCCACCCAGGACGAGATCAACGCGCTGCTCGTCGAGCACGGCCGCGCCGGTCGCGAGGTGGTGCGGCTCAAGGGTGGCGACCCGTTCGTGTTCGGACGCGGCGGCGAGGAGGCCGAGGCGCTCGCGGCGGCGGCGATCCCGTTCGAGGTCGTGCCGGGTGTCACCAGCGCGATCGCCGCGCCCGCATACGCCGGCATCCCGGTCACGCACCGTGGCGTCGCCACGCACGTCACCGTGGTCACCGGTCACGAGGACCCGGCCAAGGGACGCGTCGACGTCGACTGGGAGCAGCTCGCCCGCGTCGGCGGGACCATCGTGGTGCTGATGGGCGCGGCGCGCATCGGCGGCATCGTCGACCGGCTCCGCGCCGGCGGCCTCCCCGACGACACGCCGGTCGCGGCGGTGCAGCACGGCACTCGCCCCGACCAGGTCACCCGACGAGCCACCCTCGGCTCGATCTCGGCCCTCCGGGTCGAGCCGCCGGCCGCGATCGTCATCGGCGCCGCCGCCGCCCTCGACCTGGCCTGGTTCGAGCGGCGACCGCTGTTCGGCCGCACCGTCGTGGTGACCCGAGCCCGCGAGCAGGCCAGCGGCCTGCGGGCCCGCCTTGAGACGCTCGGGGCCCGGGTCGAGGAGCTGCCCGCCATCGTGGTCGAGCCGCTGCCGGTCACCCTCCCCGACCTGACGCGGTACGCCTGGCTCGTCCTCACCTCCGCCAACGGGGTCGCGACCCTCTTCGACGAGGGACTGACGCCGACGGGCCGGGACGCCCGGTCCCTCGCCGGCCTGCGCGTGGCCGTGATCGGGCCCGGCACGGCCGCCGCCTTGGCCGCCCGGGGTGTGCACGCCGACCTGATCCCGGACCGCTTCGTCGCCGACGCGCTCGTCGACGCCTTCCCACCCGGGGCCGGCGAGGCGGTGCTCGTGGCCCGGGCCGAGCAGGCGCGCGACGTGCTCGTCGACGGGCTCGAGGCTCGGGGCTACGCGGTCGACGTCCTCCCCCTCTACCGCACCCGACCGGTGCCATCCGACCCGGCGGTCCTGGCGCGGGTCCGGGCCGGCGCCGTCGACGCGGTGACGTTCACGTCCTCCTCGACGGTCACGAACTTCTGCGACGCCGTCGGGCCGCTCGACCCGCAGCCCCTCGTCGTGTCGATCGGGCCGGTGACCTCGGAGACGGCCCGCGCCCGCGGGCTGCGCGTCGACGCCGAGGCGACCGAGCACACCATCGACGGGCTGGTGGCGGCCCTCCTCGAGGTGCTGGCCTGACGCCCGGGCCGAGGGGCGGCGCCGGGGTGGCGCCCTACCATCGCGGCATGGCGTTCCCCGAGCAGCGGCCTCGACGGCTGCGGCGCACCCCGGCGCTGCGACGCCTCGTGGCCGAGACCCGCGTCGAGGTCGACGACCTCATCGCGCCGCTCTTCGTGAAGGAGGAGCTCCGGGAGCCGGAGCCGGTCCCCTCCATGCCCGGCGTGGTCCAGCACAGCCTCGAGAGCCTCACGAAGGAGGCCCGCGCCCTCACCGACCTCGGCCTGCCGGCGGTCGTGCTCTTCGGCGTCCCGACGCGGAAGGACGCGCGGGGCTCCGGCGCCGACGACCCCGACGGGGTGGTGCCGGTCGCGCTCCGGGCCCTGCGGGACGAGGTGGGCGACGACCTGGTCCTGATCGCCGACACGTGCCTCGACGAGTACACCGACCACGGGCACTGCGGCCTCGTGGGCCCCGACGGGACCGTGGACAACGACGCCACCCTCGGGCGGTACGCCTCGGCGGCCGTCACCCAAGCCGCGGCCGGCGCCGACGTCGTCGCCCCCTCCGGGATGATGGACGGCCAGGTGGGCGCCATCCGCGGCGCGCTCGACGACGCCGGGCACGCCGACACCGCCATCCTCGCCTACGCGGCGAAGTACGCCTCGGCGCTCTACGGGCCCTTCCGCGACGCCGCCGAGTGCGCGCCCCGGTTCGGCGACCGTCGTTCCTACCAGCTCGACCCGCCGAACGGCCGGGAGGCCGTCGCCGAGACCCTCCTCGACGTCGCCGAGGGCGCCGACCTCGTGATGGTCAAGCCCGCCCTGGCGTACCTCGACGTCGTCGCGCGCGTCCGCGCCGCCGTCGACCTCCCCGTCGGCGCCTACCACGTGAGCGGCGAGTACGCGATGGTGGAGGCCGCGGCCGCCAACGGGTGGCTCGATGGCGACGCGGTGATGCGCGAGCACCTGACGGCGATCAAGCGCGCTGGGGCCACCTTCATCCTCACCTACGCCGCGCGTCGCGTCGCCGAAGCCCGGCGGTGAACGAGGACCTCCAGGCCCGGGCCCGCCTCCGCATCCCCGGCGGCGTCAACTCCCCGGTGCGCTCGTTCGCGAGCGTGGGCGGCGACCCGTTCTTCGTCGCCCGCGGCGAGGGCGCGTACCTCGTGGACGTGGACGGCAACCGGTACCTCGACTACGTGCAGTCCTGGGGGGCCTCGATCCTCGGCCACGCCCACCCCGTCGTGGTGGAGGCGGTGCAGCGCGCCGCCGCCGCCGGCACCTCGTACGGGGCGCCGACGCCCGGGGAGGTCGAGCTCGCCGAGGCGGTCGCGACGCGCGTCCCGTCGGTCGAGCAGCTGCGGCTGGTGTCGTCGGGCACCGAGGCGGCGATGACCGCGGTCCGGCTGGCCCGGGGGGTCACCGACCGACCGAAGATCTTGAAGTTCGCCGGCTGCTACCACGGGCACGTCGACGCGCTCCTCGTCGACGCGGGCAGCGGGGTGGCGACGCTGGGACTGCCCGGCTCGGCCGGCGTGACCGCCGGCGCGGTCGGCGACACCCTCGTCGCCCCGTTCAACGACGAGGCCGCCGTCGACGCCGCCTTCGCAGCCCACGGCGACGACCTGGCGGCCGTGCTCGTCGAGCCCGTCGCCGCCAACATGGGTCTCGTCGCCCCGCACCCCGGGTTCCTGGCCGGGCTGCGGCGCCGCTGCGACGAGGCCGGCGCGCTGCTCGTCGCCGACGAGGTCATCACCGGCTTCCGGGTCGGACCGGCCGGCGCCCAGGCGCGGCTCGGCTTCACCCCCGACCTCACCCTGTTCGGCAAGGTGCTCGGCGGCGGGCTCCCGCTCGCCGCAGTCGGCGGACCGGCGGCGATCCTCGCCGGCCTGGCCCCCGACGGCCCCGTCTACCAGGCCGGCACGCTGGCCGGGAACCCGCTCGCCACCGCCGCCGGGCGGGCCGTGCTCGGGTGCCTGGACGCCGCCGCCTACGACGAGCTCGAGGGCCGCGCCCGCCGTCTCGCCGACGGGGTCGCGGACGCGATGGCCGCCGCGGGCGTGGCCGCCCAGGTGCCGAGGGCGTGGACGCTGTGCGGGCTGTTCTTCGCCGACGGGCCCGTCACCGACTACGCCGGCGCCCAGGCCGCGGACGCCAAGCGCTACGCCCGGTTCTTCCAGGCCATGCTGCGCCGCGGCGTCTTCCTGCCCCCGAGCCCCTTCGAGACCTGGTTCCCGAGCCTCGCCCACGAGGACGCCGACCTCGCGGTGACGGTCGAGGCCGCCGGCGAGGCCGCCGCCGAGGTCGCGGACTAGCCGCGGCGTTCCTGGTCCCGGGCCCGGCGCCGGACCCGGTCCATGAAGAAGAGCGCGAAGCCGATCGCGAACACCATGAGGGCGAAGGCGATGAACGCCACCGCCCCCGACCCGTTGTCGCGGGAGCCGGCGTCGACGAGCTGCTGCGCGCCGGCCGGGACCGCCGAGCCCGCCAGGGCGGCCAGGGCGGCGAGGCCGCCGACGACGAGGCGTCGCATCGGTCGCATGGGCATCCTCCTCATGGGCTCACCGCGGAGCGCCGACGAGCGGCCGGGACTCACGCTCGGGAAGGGCGCTGGCGCGCTCGGCGGCGGCCTTGGTGGCGCGCTCGTCCTTCTCCCGCCAGTGGAGCGCGAGGAGGCCGAGGCCGAACAGGATCGACGAGCAGAGGAAGGCGACGAACGGCGGGATCCGCAGCGATCCGTAGTTGAACTTCAGGATCGCGAACCCGCTCTTCGTCGAGGTCGGGTCGCACACCGGCGTCGGGGGAGGGAGGCCGAACGGCAGGTTGTTCGGGAGCACGCCACAGAACTGCACCACCCCGTAGAGGGGCTGGTGGTTCAGCTGCCAGTCGAGGAGGCGCGGCTTGCTGCCGCCGACCTCGTAGTACTTCACCTCCTTGAAGTCGGTCACGGTCTGGAACCGGGCGAACTGATTCTGGTTCGGGGGCAGCGGGATGTTGGCGACGGGCTGGACGGTGACGAGCTTGGCGTCGACCGCGGCCTTGATCGTCGCCGCCACGGTGGTGCTCACGACCCGGCCGACTCGTGGCGCGTCGCGGACCTCGGGGGACAGCGCAGGGTCGTTGAGGTTGTTCACCACCTTCTGCACCTGCCACGCCGGGATCGTGCCCCGCAGCGTGTTCAGCGGTGAGGTCGTGAGCATCCACAGGACCGTGAGCAGCACCATGAACCCCATCAGGCCGGTGAACGCGACGAGGAATCCGAGCCGGGCGCCGAGGTTCGTCGCCAGCAGCACGTACACCGACCCGCAGAACAGCCCGATCGCGGCCACCACGACGAGGATCCCGATGATCGTCGGGTACCAGATGCCGCTCGGCGGCGGCTTGGTGATGGTCTGGGCGAGGAGTGTGAGCACCGGCGCTCCGCGGGCCTACAGGCTGCGCTCGTAGTCGACGATCTCGGCGATCTGCTGGGCGGTAAGCAGGGCGCCGAAGTGGGGCATCCGACCCGACGAGATGCCCCGGGTGCCGTACGGCTGGTTGGCGGGCACGCCGGCCGTCACCCACTGGACCTGCTGGGTGCGCCCGGTCTGGCCGGGGAACTGGATCAGGACCGACCCGCCGTTGAGGGGCGGGCCGAAGGCGCCGCTGCCCTGGGCCGCCGGCGCGGGCTGGCTGAGCTTCGTCGGGTCGTTGAAGGACCAGTTCTTGGTGTGGCAGCGGGCGCAGTTGACCCGGAAGAGGATCGCGCCCTCGCTGAGGCTCTGCACCTCGGCGTTGTTCCGCTGGGCCGCCTGCAGCTGCGCCTGCAGCTGCGAGACCTGGGCCTGGAAGCTGCTGATGGCCGCGGCCGGCGCGCCCTTGGTCTGGGCCTGCGCGAGCTGGGCCTGCGCCGCGCTCAGGCTCTGGCTGGTCGTGGTCACGAGGTCGGCCGCCTGCTGCTTGTAGGTCGCGACCGCGGTCGCCGACTCCTTCTGCGCCTGCGTCGGGGAGATCTGGATGCTGTTGATGAAGTTCACGAGGTCCTCGATTCCCTGCTCACCGAGGACTCCCTTCCCGCTGGCGACCCCCCATGCGGGCATGGGGGTGCCGGGTCTCCCGTACGTGATGATCTGGGTCACCTGATCTCGGGAGAACCGGAACAGCTCGGTGTTCAGCGCCGGCGCCTGCCACGACACCTGCTGCGGGAGGCACTGCGGCACGCTGGCGTTGCTCTGGTTCTGCGGCAGCTGGCAGAGGTCGGCCTCGGGCGGCAGCGTGAACGGCGCCTGCCCGCCCTCGCCGTGCACGCCGTGGCAGTTGGCGCAGAGCAGCGACGTCGTGGGGTCATAGAACGGGCTCTGCTGGTTCGCGAACAGCGTGGCGCCGCGGTGGACCGACTCCTTCAGGAACTCGTTGGACGCGGTCGCCTCCCGGTTGGGCTCGACGAGGAAGTACACGGGCAGCGCCACCGCGAGGACGACCGTGAAGAGGAGGGCCCAGCCGAGGACCCGCTCGAGCTTGCGGCCCTCGAGGTCCTCGTCGGGCAGGCCCGGGGCCAGGTTCAGCGGCGGGCGCGGCTCGGGGTTCCGACGCAGGCTGACGACGCGCCAGACGACGAAGCCGCCGAGGGCCAGGACGACGACGCCGTTCAGGACGGCGATCGCGGACTCGAAGCTCACCGCGCCTCGGTCCCCGCCTCGCCGGCGCCGGGCCCGGACGCCGCCGCCGTCACACGCACGGCGCGCCTTCCGCCGCCTGCCCGGTGGTGTCGGTGCCGATGGGCGGCCCCTGGATGATGGTGCCGGTGTCGACGACCATCGAGCCGCCCGACAGCGAGAACGGGAACCGGTCGAGCCCGCGCGGCGCCGGCCCGCCCCGCTTCTCGCCGACCCGGTTGTACTTCGAGCCGTGGCACGGGCACTCGAACCACTGCGAGGTCAGGCACCACGGCACCCGGCACCCGAGGTGCACGCACCGCTGGTAGAGGGCGACGTAGCCGAGCTGCAGGCCGCTGAGGATGATGGGCGCGTAGATCTTCTTCGCCTTCGGGAGCGCGTCCTTCGGGTACGGGTTGATGTACACCTTCGCAGTGGCGTTGTAGTACGGCGTCTTCTTGGCGATGGCGGCGTCGATGTCCGACTTGTTCCCGATGTTGATCTTGCTGCCGAACCCACCCGCACTCGACGCTCCCGGCCAGAGGAACCCGAGCGCGGCGGCGCCGAAGCCGCTGACGGCCAGGAGCATGCCGGTCAGGATCCCGCGGTTGAAGAACTGACGACGAGTGATCCCCAGCTCCTCATCGTCGACCGGCTCGTAGCGGGTGACGCCCCGCTCGCCGGCGGGGACCGGGAGGCCGCCGCCGCTCTCGATGGCGCGTCGCGACTCGTCGGCGCGCTGGCGCGGGTCCTCGCCCGCCACCGGCTCGGCGCCCTCCGGGGCGCTCGGCGCCGCCTCCGGGGGCGGCTCGCTGGCGTCGGCCCGTCGCGTCTCGCGGCTGAGCCGGCCGGTGGCTCGCCGGCGGGCGGTGCCGACGACGAACAGCCCCGCCAGCCCGATGAGGACCAGGACGCCGACGATGATGACCGCCACCGATGGCTCCTACAGCTCGAAGAACGTCCCGTTGTTCCACGGGAAGACGAAGTTGAAGCCCTCGCCGCGGAAGAACGAGCCGATGATGACGAGCACGGCCCAGAGCATGACGAAGATCGTGAAGACCGCGATGGCGAACTTCCGGTCCTTCGGGAAGTGCGAGGGGTTCTTGTCGACGTAGGGCGCGACCGCGAGCAGGCCGAGCCCGATCCCCGGGATCGTCACGCCCGCCACCATCGGGTGGAACATCGTGAGCAGCTCCTGGAGGCCCAGGAAGTACCACGGCGCCTTCGACGGGTTCGGCGTCTTGTTCGTGTCGGCGAGACCCAGCAGCGGAGCCTTGATGACGGCCGAGAAGATCGTGAGCGCGGCCATGACGATGAGGATCGACGCGAACTCGATGACCAGCAGGTGCGGCCACACGTGCACCTTGTCCTGGGCCTCGGCGCGCGTCTGCTGGATCGAGCCGGACTTGACGACGGTGAGCAGGCGCTGGGTGTGACCGCCGGGGCCGGTCGCGGTCGGGGCGGGCGGGGCGGCGACCGCCGTGGCCGCGCCCGCGCCGACGCCCGCCGCCGCGGGGGCGGCCTCGCCGGCGACGGTGGCCCGCCGCTTCTTCGACCGCTCGAGCAGGTGGGCCGGGATCTTGGCGCCGCCGGGCGTCTCGACGTCCTCGCCGCCGCCCTCGGCCCCCGCGCCGGCGTCCGCGGCCGGTGGGGCCTCGGCCGCGGGGGCTTCGGCGTCGGCCGCCTCCGCCGCCGGCGCCTCGTCCTCCTCGCCCGGCACCGGGAGCCCCAACGCCTTGCGGCGCTCGCGGGACCGCCGCAGCAGGTGTTCGGGAACCTCAGCCACGCTCCTCCTCCGTGCCTACAGCGGACCCGAGAGGCCGCCGTCCTTGCGGACCCGCCAGAAGTGGACGGCCATGAAGATGACGATGACGAACGGCAACAGCAGCACGTGCAGCACGTACCATCGCAGCAAGGTCTGGTCGCCGATCTGCTGCGACCCGAGCAGCACGTATTTGACGCTGCTCCCGAACACGGGCGTGTACCCCATCATGTTCGTGCCCACCGTCACCGCCCAGAGCGCCAGCTGGTCCCACGGGAGCAGGTAGCCGGTGAACGACAGGAGCAGCGTCAGCGTGAGCAGGATTACGCCGATCACCCAGTTGAACTCCCGGGGGGCCTTGTAGGCGCCGTGGTAGAAGACGCGGCACATGTGCAGGAACACGGTGAGCACCATGAGGTGCGCCGCCCACCGGTGCATGTTCCGCACCAGCGACCCGAACGTGACCGCGGTCTCGAGTGTCCGGATGTCGTTCCAGGACGTCGCCGTGGTCGGCCGGTAGAAGAACATCAGGAAGATGCCGGTCACGGTCAGCAAGATGAAGAGGAAGAACGACATCCCGCCGAGACACAGCGTGTAGGACACCTTCACGGCGTGCCGCTTCACCTTCACGGGGTGCAGGTGGTACAGCACGTTGTTCATGATCACGTAGGACCGGTTCCGGGGGCTGTCCGTGTAGCCGCGCCGGTACACGGAGCCGGGCCGGAAGATGGAGTTCCACGCCTGCGAGCCACGGAGCCGTTCGTCGACCTTGTCGAGCGCGGCCGCGACGCGCACCCGGCCCCGCCCGTTGCCGTCGCTGCCGTTGCCGTTGGGCACGAACCTGTCTCCTCGCTCGTCGGGGCGCCGGCCGGCGCCCCTAGAACCGCACCCCGTACGCGTACCCGTGCCGGTTCGTGCGGGTGTGCGTGTCGCCGACCGCCTCGTCGCCGCCGAGCTTCCCGAGGATGATCACGCCGGTCGGGCACCGGTCGACACACAGCGCGCAGCGCGTGCAGACGTCCTCGTCGACGATGAACGCCACGTGGTCGTGCGGGTCCTCGCCCGGCTGGTCAGTCCCGACGGCCTCGGCGATCGCGCCGACCGACACCATGTGAATGCACTTCCACGGGCAGATGTCGACGCAGCCCTCGCACAGGATGCACTCGGCCTGGTCGATGTGGAGGAACTGCTTCGGCTTCACCGACTGGGTCAAGAAGGCCGGGTCCACCTCTTGGAGCTGGTAGTCGGTCACGAAGTCCGGCATGGGGGGATTGGCGTCGGTTCGGGCCACGGCTACCCCTTCACCCGCAGCGGCCGACCGAACCGCGACCGCCGAGCCGGTGCGCCCTCAACGGCGGCCGGGGCCTCCCGCACCTCGTGGCGGCGCTGCCACATCACCCACAGCTTCAGGTTGGCGCCGAGCAACGCGACGTAGATCACCGTCGTCACGACGTCCCGCAGCGCCGGGAAGTCGAGGTTGAAGGGCCAGTGCCAGGGGAGGAACAGCATCTGCTCGCTGCTCCTCCAGACGAACTTCGTCGTGTCGCCCCACTGCAGGTAGGCGTTGGCGTAGTTCAGCCACTCGCTCGGGACGATGGCGTAGCCGACCACGAAGAGCCCGAACACGCCGACGGCGCCGGCGAACGCCTCGGCCCACGTCGCCGGCTCCTCGGGCCCGCGGCCCCGGCTGCTCGCCGCCATGAGGAGCCCGTGCCCGACCAGCGCGAGGGCGGTGGCCCAGACGACCAGCGTCTGCACGCTCGGGAGCACCCGCGCGCCCACGACGCCGACGACGAGGATGGCCGGGAAGGCGAGGTAGCCGACACGATCGGGGAACGGCCGCTTCAGGAGGGGGCGCTTCATCATCGTCACCACGAAGATCAGCCCCACGACGAGCGCCAGCGAGCCCCAGATCAGCCGGCCGGCGGGCCGGATCCACGGCAGCCAGTCGGGCATCAGGTTGGGCATGCCGCCGGTGCTCCTCCTCGTCGGGCCGTCGGGCCCTGGAGAGCCAGGCCCTCAAGAACCCTTGTCCCGTCGGCGTTCCTACCACGCTAACTGCGGAACCGGCATATCGGGACGCAGCCGGTGGTCGGTCCGGCCGACGGCGATGGCACGATGTCCGCGATGGGCCCGAGCGACCGCTTCGACGTGCTCGTGGTGGGCGCCGGGCCGTCGGGCGCCGCCGCGGGGGCCTGGCTCGCCGACGCCGGCCACCGGGTCCTCATCGTCGAGCGCAAGGCGTTCCCTCGCGAGAAGACCTGCGGCGACGGGCTGACCCCCCGCGCCGTCCGCCAGCTCGAGGACCTCGGCCTCGCCGACGAGCTCGCCCCCCATCTCCGGGTCGAGGGCCTGCGGTCGATCGCCCACGGTGTCACCCTCGAGCTCCGATGGCCCGAGCACCCCGACTTCCCCGACTACGGGTACGTGATCCGTCGGCGCGACCTCGACACCCTGGTCGCGGACCGGGCGGTGAAGGCCGGGGCCACGCTCCGGACCGGGACCGAGGCGGTCGAGCCCACGACCGACGGCGGGCTCGTGACCGGCGCCGTGCTGCGCGGAGACGGGGGCACCGAGGCGGTGAGGGCCCGCTACGTGGTCGTCGCCGACGGCGCCAACTCGCGGTTCGGTCGGGCGCTGGGTACGACGCGCGACCGCAGCTACCCGCTCGGGATGGCGGTGCGCGGATACTTCCAGAGCCCGTACCACGACGAGCCGTGGATCGAGAGCCACCTGGACCTCCAGGACCGCCACGGCCACCATCTCCCGGGCTACGGCTGGGTCTTCCCGCTCGGCGACGGGACGGTGAACGTCGGCGTCGGGCTGCTCTCGACGTTCGCGGGGTGGAAGGACGTCAACACGACCTCGCTCATGTCGGCGTTCTGCGAGACCGCGCCGGCCCGGTGGCGGATCGGCCCCGACACCGCGTGTGGCGCGCCGACCGGCGGCAAGCTCCCGACCGGGCTCTCGGTGTTCCCGAAGGTCGGTCCGACCTGGTGCACGGTCGGGGACGCCGCAGGTTCGGTGAACCCGTTCAACGGCGAGGGCATCTCCGTCGCCTACGAGACCGGCCGATTCGCCGCCGAGGCGCTCGACGAGGCGCTGCGCACCGGCGACGGCCTCGCCCTCCGGCGCTACCCCGAGCGCCTCGAGGCCGAGTACGGGCTGTACTTCAAGGTCGCGCGCTCGTTCGTCCGGGCCATCGGCAACCCGGCCGTCATGCGCGAGCTGACCCGGGTCGGCTTCCTGTCCCGCTCGCTCATGGAGTGGGTGCTGCGCATCATGGCCAACCTGCTGCGGCCCGACGAGCTCGGCCCGGCGGAGGCCGCGTACCGGATCGTCGAGCGCCTCGTCGCGATCGGTCCGGAGCCCTAACCGACGCGCCCACGATGCCGTCGCCGTCGCGGCTGGTCGCCGACCAGCCGGCTTTCCTGCCCGCCAGAGACGTCCGATAGCCTGCGCGCGCCGGCGTCCCTCGGCCGACTTGGAGGGTCCGCGTGACGCAGTACCTGCCGATTTTGGCGATGGTCGTCTTGGTGCTGCTCTTCGTGAGCCTCTCGTTCGCGGTGTCGGGCCTGCTCGGCCCGCGCCGGCGGCCGACGTCGGCGAAGGAGGCGCCGTACGAGTGCGGGATCGTTCCCGAGTCCGAGCCCGCGGAGCGCTTCCCGGTCCGGTTCTACCTCGTCGCGATGGTGTTCATCGTCCTCGACGTCGAGATCATCTTCCTCTACCCGTTCACGACCGTCCTGAAGTCGCTCGGCGCCTACGGGCTCGTCGCGATGGGCGTCTTCCTGCTGGTGCTCCTCGTCCCGTTCGGGTACCTCCTGTCCACGGGCGCGGTGGAGTGGGGACCGGCCCGCCGCGGCGTCACGCGCGTCGCCCCGCGGCGGATCGTGAGGGTCCGCGGCAGGCCGGGTCGCCACGGGCTGGACCCCAGCCGGACGTCGGGCGAGGAAGCCGCCTGACGATGGGGCTCGAGCAGATTCCTCACAACTTCCTCACCGGGCGCCTCGAGGACCTCGTGCGATGGGCGCGACAGCGGTCGATGTTCCCAGCCACGTTCGGGCTGGCCTGCTGCGCGATCGAGCTGATGGCCGTCGGCGGCGCCCACTACGACTTGGCGCGCTTCGGCATGGAGATCTTCCGGGCCAGCCCGCGTCAGGCCGACCTCATGATCGTCGCCGGGCGGGTGAGCCAGAAGATGGCTCCGGTGCTCCGGCAGGTCTACGACCAGATGGTCGACCCGAAGTGGGTGATCTCGATGGGCGTCTGCGCCAGCACCGGCGGCATGTTCAACAACTACGCGCTGGTGCAGGGCGTTGACCAGATCGTCCCCGTCGACGTGTACGTGCCGGGGTGCCCGCCCGGTCCCGAGACCCTGTTCCACGGCATCCTGACCCTCCACCAGCAGGTCCGGACCGGCGAGCTGCTGCGGCGGCGGCAGGCGACCGGCGCCGGCGCCGGCCTCCAGGTCGGGCAGCGGGACGGGATCCCCTCCCACGTCCAGCCGATCCCGGTGCGCCGGAAGTCGGCCTGACCGACGCAAGCGCAGGCGATGGCCACCGAGCACGAGCAGGGCGCGACGCCCCCGGGCGACACCGTCGACGAGGTCGCGGCGGCCGTCGCGGCGCGCTTCCCGGGCAGCGTGGTGTGGGTGTCGCACGGCCAGCCGGTCGTCTACGTCGACCGGCCCGCCTGGCGCGGCGTGGCGGTGTTTCTGCGGGACGACGAGCGGTTCACGCAGTGCCTGGACGTCACCGCGGTCGACCACCTGGTCGACGAGGAGCGGGTCGCCGTCCCCGGCGTCACCGTGGAGCGGTTCGAGGTCGTCGCCAACTTCCTGTCGCACCCGCGCAACCGCCGCCTCCGGGCCATCTGCGAGGTGCCGGAGGGGGACGCCTCGGTCGCCAGCCTGAGCGGCCTCTATCCCGGCGTGAACTTCGCTGAGCGCGAGGTGTTCGACCTGTTCGGCATCGTGTTCGAGGGCCATCCCGACCTCACCCGGATCCTGATGCCGGACGACTGGGTCGGGTACCCGCTGCGCAAGGACGACGCCCCGGCTCGGATCCCGGTCGAGTTCAAGGGCGATCCGGCCCCGCGATGAGCGAGCCGATTCAGGTTCCGGCGGTCGAAGAGGCGCGGCTCGAACGGCAGACCGACGAGGGCGACCAGCAGCTGTCGCCGGCGCGGGGCGAGGTGATCGCCGGCGGCGTGTGGCCCGAGGGCGACGACACCATGATCATCAACATGGGGCCGCAGCACCCGTCGACCCACGGGGTGCTGCGCATCATGTTGGAGCTCGACGGCGAGACCATCGTGCGCTCCAAGCCGGTGATCGGGTACCTCCACACGGGGATGGAGAAGACCGGCGAGGAGCTCACCTACGTGCAGGGCGGCACGAACGTCACGCGGATGGACTATCTGTCCCCGTTATCGAACGAGCTCGTCTACTCGATGGCGGTCGAGCGCCTGCTCGACCTCGAGGTCCCGCCGCGGGCGGTGTGGATGCGCATGCTGCTCGTCGAGCTGAACCGGGTGGCCTCCCACCTGCTCTTCCAGGCGACGAACGGGCTCGATCTCGCGGCCACGTCGATGATGATCTACGGGTGGCGGGAGCGGGAGCTGACCCTGCGCTTCCTCGAGGCCGTGACCGGTCTGCGGATGAACAACAACTTCATCCGGCCGGGCGGCGTGGCCGCCGACCTCCCGGACGGCTGGCGGGCCGACCTCGACCAGCTCTGCACCACGGTCGAGCGGGGCGTCCGTGACTACGTCGACCTCCTGGCCGAGAACCCGATCTGGCTCGAGCGCCTGGTCGGCGTCGGGACCATCTCGACCGCCGACGCCATCGCGCTCGGGCTCACCGGCCCGATCCTGCGGGCGACCGGCTTCGCGTGGGATCTACGCAAGGCCCAGCCCTACCTCGCGTACGACGACGTCGACTTCGACGTCGTGTGCGGGGAGCGGGGGGACTGCTACGACCGGTACCACGTCCGGCTCCACGAGATCCTCGAATCGGTGAAGATCGTCCGGCAGTGCGCCGATCGCATGCCCGCCGGCGACTACCGGGTCCAAGACCGCAAGGTGACGCCACCGCCGCGCGCTCGCATCGACGAGTCGATGGAAGCCCTCATCCACCACTTCAAGCTGTTCACGGAGGGGTTCCGGGTGCCTCCGGGCGAGACGTACGTCGCCATCGAATCGCCGCGTGGCGAGATCGGCTGCTATCTCGTGTCCGACGGGACCGGCAAGCCGGTTCGCCTCCACATCCGTGGCCCCTCCCTCTACAACCTGCAGGGCATCAGCTCGATGGCCAGCGGTGCCTTGATCGCCGACGCCGTGGCCATCGTGTCCAGCGTCGACCCGATCCTCGGCGAGGCGGACCGCTGATGGCGTTGACGGACGCGGACCGGCGGCGCGCCCGAGAGCTGATCGAGCGGTACCCGTCGCCGAAGTCCGCCCTGCTGCCCCTGCTGCACCTCGCGCAGGACCGCGACGGCTGGGTGGCCCCTGAGTCCATGGAGGAGCTGGCGGCGATCCTCGGGCTCTCCCCGGCCCAGGTGCTCGGCGTGTGCTCCTTCTACTCGATGCTGAAGCGCGAGCCGGTGGGGCGACTTGTGGTCTCGGTGTGCACGAACGTCTCGTGCATGGTCAACGGCGGCTCCGAGCTCTTCACCCAGCTCCACGACCGGTTCGCGGCCAACCCGGACGTGACCGTCGAGGAGGTCGAGTGCATCGCCCACTGCGACCACGCCCCGGCCTACCAGGTCAACTACGACTTCCACGGGCCCGCCGACGCTGACGCGGCCGCCGACGTCATCGAGCGGTACGAGCGCGGCGAGCTCGCGGCCCGCACGATCTCGGGGACCTCGCCCGCGGAGGTGCCGTGATGGCGGACCCGTCCCACGAGACCCTCGTCGTCACCGAGTTCCTCCGGGCCCGAACCGACGACTCGTGGACGATGGAGGCCGCGCGCACCCACAACCGCGCCTACCAGACGGTCGAGCAGGCCTTCGCGATGGGACCCGAGGCCATCACCGCCGCCGTCACCGACTCGGTGCTGCGCGGCAAGGGCGGCGCCGGGTTCGGAACCGGGCAGAAGTGGTCGTTCCTGCCGAAGGCCGCGTTCCCGCGCTACCTCTGCGTGAACGCCGACGAGGGCGAGCCCTGCACGTTCAAGGACCACATGCTGATCGAGCGTGACCCCCACCAGCTCCTCGAGGGCATCATCATCTCGTCCTACGCCATCCAGACCGACCTCGCCTTCGTCTACGTGCGCGGCGAGTTCGCGCTGGGCGCCGAGCGCCTCGGCCAGGCCATCCGCGACGCGTACGCGCAGGGTTTCCTCGGGGCCAACATCCTCGGATCGGGGTACCGCCTCGACGTCGTCTTGCACCGAGGCGCGGGCTGCTACATCGCCGGTGACGAGACCGGCCTGCTCTCCAGCCTCGAAGGCGAACGCGCCATGCCGCGCATCAAGCCACCCTTCCCCGCCGCCCAGGGCGTCTACGCGGCCCCGACGATCGTCAACAACGTCGAGACCATCTCGACCGTCCCCCACATCATCCGGCGCGGCGCGCAGTGGTACAACGCGATGGGCGCGAACCGGTCGACGGGGACGCGGATCTTCTCGGTGTCGGGCCACGTCCAGCGGCCGGGCAACTACGAGGTCGAGCTCGTCAAGACCAGCTTTCGCGACCTGATCGAGGGCCTCGCCGGCGGCGTGCGCGGCGGGCGGGAGCTCAAGTTCTTCGTGCCCGGCGGCGCGTCGTCACCCTGGTTGCTCCCCGAGCACCTCGACGCCCCGCTCGACATGGACTACGTGCAGGGCGAGCTCCGGTCGATGCTCGGCTCCGGCGCGGTGATGGTCTTCGACGAGACGACCGACCCGATCCTGGTCGCGTGGCGGCTGGCCAGGTTCTTCGCCCACGAGTCCTGCGGTAAGTGCACCCCGTGCCGAGAGGGATCGGCCTGGATCGAGAAGGTGCTCTACCGAATGGCCCACGGCCAGGGTCGACCCGACGACCTCGACCTCCTGCTGTCGTTCGGCAACAACATCGTGCCGGGGCTCAACGCCCCGTTCGCCCAGACGACGATCTGCGCCCTCGGCCCGAGCACGATGAGCCCGGTCGTGAGCCTCGACCGGTGGTTCCGCGACGAGATCCTCGAGCGGATGCACCGCGACGAGCAGCGTCGCCGCGCCATGGAGGTCGTGCCGGCGTGACCCTCGACGCGGTCCCGATGTCGCAGTGGCCGTCGCTCCACCGCTACACGATCCCGGTCCAGCCGGGCCCGGACACGGTCACGGTCACGATCGACGGTCGCCCCGTCCCGGCGCGCCACGGCGAGCTGCTCATCCGGGCGGCGCAGGACCACGGCGTCTACATCCCGCGCTTCTGCTGGCACGAGCGCTTGAAGCCAGTCGGCATGTGCCGGATGTGCCTCGTCGAGGTCGAGGGGATGCGAGGGCTGCAGATCTCCTGCGCCACCCCCGTCGCCGACGGCATGGTGGTCCACACCGCGAGCGACGCAGTGAAGACGGCCCAGGACGGCGTGCTCGAGTTCCTGCTCATCAACCATCCCCTCGACTGCCCGGTCTGCGACCGGGGGGGTGAGTGCCCGCTCCAGGACCAGACCCTGGCCTTCGGGCCCGGGGAGTCGCGCTTCATCGAGGAGAAGCGACACTTCGCGAAGCCGATCCCGATCAGCGAGCTCGTCCTCCTCGACCGGGAGCGCTGCATCCAGTGCGGCCGCTGCACCCGATTCGCGGCCGAGGTCGCCGGCGACCCCCTGATCGACTTCGGGGGGCGAAGCGGCGACACCGAGGTGATCATCTACCCCGGCGAGCCCTTCCACTCCTACTTCTCGGGCAACACGGTCCAGATCTGCCCGGTCGGTGCGCTGACGGCGCGCCCGTACCGCTTCCGCGCCCGTCCGTGGGACCTCGACGCGACGGAGACGACCTGCACCGCGTGCGCGGTCGGCTGCCGCGGCTCGCTCGAGTCGACCACGAACCGCCTCGTCCGGCTCCTCGGGGTCGATTCCGAGCCGGTGAACCAAGGCTGGTTGTGCGACAAGGGGCGGTACGGCCTCGACTGGGTGCACAGCGACGCCCGAGTCCGAGCGCCGCTCGTCCGCCAGGCCGGGGAGCTGGTCGAGGCGACCTGGCCCCGGGCGCTCGAGCGCGCCGCCGACGCGCTGCGCCACACCGTCGACGCTGGCAGCCCCGACGAGATCGCGGTGCTCGGCGGCGGCCGTGGGACCAACGAGGACGCGTACGCGTGGGCCCGCCTCGCCAAGGGCGTGCTCGGCACCGACCACGTCGATGCCCAGCTCGGCGACGGCCTCCCGGCCGACGTCGTGCTCGGCATGCCGCGCGCCACGATCGCCGACCTCGACCGCGCCCGGGCGATTGTGCTCCTCGCCCCGGACCTGAAGGAAGAGCTCCCCGTCCTCTACCTCCGAGTGCGGCGCGCCGCCGCCGACCTCGGGGTGCCGGTCGTGGACGTGGCCGCCCACGACCACGGGCTGACGCCGTACGCGACCGCCGTGTTCCGCCACGTCCCCGGCGAGTCGGCCGACGCCGCCGCCGCGGTGGGCAAGGCCCTGGCCGGGAAGGGGAAGTCCGACGCCGCGCGTGCGGTCGCAGCCGCGACCGCCGACCGGGACGGCCCGGTCGTGGTCGTGCTCGGGCGGGCGTCGGTCGCCGAGCAGGCGGGCGCCGCCGTGCACGCCGCGGCCGTGCTCGCCGAGGGGCCCGACACCCGGTTCCTGTCGGCCCTCGGGCGAGGCAACGTGCACGGGGCGCTCGACCTCGGGCTCGCACCCGGGTTCCTCCCCGGGCGGGTGACGCTCGACGCCGGCCGGGCCCACCTCACGCGAGCGTGGGGCCGAGTCCCCGACCGCGTCGGCCGGGACGCCGAGGGCATCCTGCGGGCCGCGGCCGACGGGCAGATCCGCACCCTCGTGCTCCTCGGCTCCGACCTGCTGGCCGACTTTCCCGACCGCACCCTGGCCCGCCAGGCCCTGGACCGCGTCGAGACGATCATCGCGGTGTCGGCGTTCCTGAACGCGTCGGCCCACCTCGCCACCGTCGTGCTCCCGCCCACGCTCTGGGGGGAGCAGGCGGGGAGCACCACGAACCTCGAGGGGCGCGTGCTCCGGCTCGGCCGCCGGGTGACCGCCGACGGGTCCCCGCTCGAGTCGTGGCGCATCCCGATCGAGCTGGCGGCGCGCCTCGGCGTGGACTTCGACCTCGAGACCGTCGACGAGGTCCAGGACGAGATCGCCCGGGTGGCGCCCGCCTTCGCCGGCGTCGACGCCGACTTGCTGCGGCGCGCCCGGGACGGCGTCGTGCTGCCGCTCGCCGATCACGTCGCCGAGCTCGCGTTCGGCGTCGGCGCCCCCGGCGGGCGGCCCTCCTGGGAGCCGATCCCCCCGACTCCCGAGGCGCCGGGCGCGCCGCCGGAGGCCGACAGGGCGGCGGCCGACGCCGCGACGGACCTCGACGTGCCGACTCCCGCCGTCGCGCTGCACCGGTGGGAGCGCCGCGGGGAGCCGCCGACCCCGACCCCCGTCGACGCGTACGCTCTGCGCCTCGTGGCCGCGCACACGATGTACGGCGCCGACGACATCGTGGCGGCCACGCCCGCCCTCGCGCCGCTGATGCGCTCGGCCGAGCTCGGGCTCAGCGCCCGGGACCGCGACCGCCTCGGCGTGCACGACGGCGAGCGGGTGCGCGTGACCGCAGCCCGGGGATCCGTCGAGCTGGCGGTCCGGACCGACGCCCGCGTCACGCCCGGGACGGCGTTCCTCCCCACCAACGTCGCCGGCCCGGGTGCCGCCGACCTCATCGACGTCGACGCCCCCGTCACCGACCTGCGCGTGCAGACGATCTCGTGAACCCGTTCTCGGGCGGGGACCCGCTCTTCAACCACGGCGTCGACCTCACCGTCGTGGTCATCCTGGTGGTGAAGACCTTCGTGGTCTTCGGGCTGGTGCTGGTCTCGGTCCTCATCTACATCTGGTTCTTGCGGAAGGTCATCGCCGACATGCAGAACCGGGTCGGGCCGAACCAGGCCGGCCCGTTCGGGGTGCTCCAGACCCTCGCCGACGGGGTCAAGCTCTTCTTCAAGGAGCGCACGACCCCGACGACGGCCGACCGCCCCGTCTACCTCCTGGCGCCGTTCGTGTCGGCGCTGGCCGCGTTCCTGGCCTTCGCCATCGTGCCCTTCGGCGGCGTGGCGCGACTCGGGAGCCACACCACGTTCCTCCAGCTGGCCGACCCTCCCGTCGGTGTGCTGTGGCTGCTGGCCATGTCGGGCCTCGGCGTGTACGGCGTCATGCTGGCCGGCTGGTCGTCGGGGTCGAAGTACCCGCTGCTGGGGTCGGTGCGCGCCTCGGCCCAGCTGCTGAGCTACGAGGCCGCCGTCGGCCTCTCCGTCGTCGGCGTCCTCGTCCACACCAACACCCTCTCGACCCGAGGAATCGTCCTGCAGCAGGCCTGGGGGAAGTGGGACTCGTTCGTGAGCCAGTGGCTCTGGCTCCCAGCGATCGGCGCCCTCGTCATCTTCCTGATCTCGGCCACGGCCGAGACCAACCACCCTCCGTTCGACTTCTCGGAGGCCGAGGAGGAGCTCGCCGGCGGCTACCACCTCGAGTACTCGGGGATCCGGTTCGCGATCTTCTACCTGGCCGAGTTCATGAACGTGATCACGATGTCGGCGATCGCGGTGACGCTCTTCTTCGGCGGGCCGTCAGGCCCGAGGCTGGGTTTCCTCGACCAGCGCGGCTGGGTGAACGTGTGGATCGTTCCGGTCTTCTGGTTCCTGCTGAAGCTCTGGGCCGTGCTGTTCGGCACCGTCTGGATCCGGGCGTCGCTGCCGCGGCTCCGGTACGACCTGCTCATGGACCTCGGCTGGAAGGTCCTCATCGAGGCCGCGTTCCTGTGGGCGATGGTCACCGGAGTGATCGTCGTGGCTCGCGACCGAGGCTGGAACCTGTGGATCGTGACCCCGGTCGCGGCCACGGCGGCGCTCCTCGTGTACGGCTTCCTCATGGCGTGCGTGCCCCGCGCCGGCGAGCTCGAGGAGATCCGCTGATGGGCCGGCTCTCCGGCTTTCGCGTCACCTTGAGCCAGATGTTCAAGCCTCGGGTCACCGAGAACTACCCGGAGGAGAAGCGGCCGAAGCCGCCGCGCTTCCACGGCCGCCACGTCCTGAACCGCTACGAGGACGGGATGGAGAAGTGCATCGGCTGCGAGCTGTGCGCCGGCGTGTGCCCGGCCCGCTGCATCTACGTCCGCGGCGCCGACAACCCGCCCGACGCACCCGTCTCCCCGGGGGAGCGGTACGGCTTCGTGTACGAGATCAACTACCTGCGGTGCATCCACTGCGACCTCTGCGTCGAGGCGTGCCCGACGGAGGCCATCACCGAGACGAGCCTGTTCGAGTTCTCGTTCCCGCGCCGCCAGGACGCGATCTACACCCGCGACGAGCTGCTCGTCGGCGACGACGGCCGGGCCCGCCGGCAGCCCTGGGAGCTCTGGCTGGGTGGCGAGGACGACGACACGAGCGCGTGGATGCGGGCCACCTCGCCGTCGGGCAACGCGATGTACGAAGGCCGGGTGGCCTGGTCGGGCGAGCTCGGCTTCGGCGTGCGTGAGCCGGAACGGGGCCAGCTCGAGGATGCGCCGGCACTGCCCGCGGGCGAGCTCGGTCCCGAGTCGTGACCGTCGCGCTCTTCTTCATCTTCGCCGGTCTCACCCTCGCCGGCGCGGTCGGGGTCGTGCTCGGTCGGAACCCGGTCCACTGCGCGCTGTTCCTCGTGCTCACGCTCGTCAGCGTGGCCGTGCTGTTCCTCATCCAGGACGCGCAGCTCGTCGCCGCGGTGCAGATCATCGTCTACGCCGGCGCGATCGTCGTGCTGTTCCTGTTCGTGATCATGCTGCTCGGTGTCGATCGCCCGGAGCGGCTCGAGGAGCCGCTCCGCCTCCAGCGCCCGGTCGCGCTCGGGCTGGGCGCCCTCGTCCTGGCCGAGGTGCTGTTCCTCGCCGGGCACCGGTGGGCGACCGGCGCCAAGACCGCCCGCGGCGTCGGGATCACCGGCGGGGCCTTCGGGAGCAACATCGAGCGGGTTGCCCGCGTCCTCTTCACGACCTTCTTGTGGCCGTTCCAGATCACCGCGGTGCTGCTCGTGATCGCCGTCGTCGGCAGCGTGGTCCTCGCCCGCCGGAGCGGGGAGCGGCCGGACCGGGAGCCGGCCGAGGGCGGCCCGCAGTGATCGCGGCGCTCACGATCACGCCGGCCTACTACCTGGTTCTCGGCGCGGTGCTCTTCACGGTCGGCGCGGTCGGGCTCCTGCTCCGCCGGAACATCATCGTGATGTTCATGTGCATCGAGCTGATGCTCAACGCCGTGAACCTGACCTTCGTGGCGTTCGCCAAGGCTCTGAACGACGTCGGAGGGCAGGTCCTCGTCTTCTTCACGCTCGTGGTCGCGGCCGCGGAGGTCGCGGTCGGCCTGGCGATCATCGTGGCGATCTTCCGCCGCCGCCGGGCCGCGACGGCCGACGACCTCCGGATCCTCGAGGGCTGAGCGCATGGGCGCCGGGGGGCTGGGGTGAGCGCGCGCGACGTGCTCGGGCTGGCCGGCATCGTTCCGCTGCTGCCGCTCGTCGGCGCCGCGGTGCTGATGCTGTGCGGCCGACGGCTCGGCCGCCCGGCGGCCGGGTGGCTGGCGACGGCGCTCGTCGGCGCCTCCTTCGCGTGGTCGGGCGCGCTGCTCGCGGCGCTGCTGAGCGTGCCGCCCGAGGCGCGCAGCCGCACCAGCGTCGTGTTCACGTGGCTCGCCGCCGACCAGCTCCACGTCCACATCGGGTTCCTGGCCGACCCGCTCTCGGTGACGTGGTGCCTGCTGGTCACCGGGGTGGGCTCGCTCATCCACCTCTATGCGATCGGCTACCTGCGCGACGACCCGAACTTCGGCCGGTTCTTCGCCTACTTCAACCTGTTCGTCGGCTCGATGCTGCTCCTCGTGCTCGCCGACAACTACCTCCTGACCTTCCTCGGCTGGGAGGGGGTCGGGCTGTGCTCGTACCTGCTGATCTCGTTCTGGTTCGAGCGGCACGCCGCCGCCCTCGGCGGGAAGAAGGCGTTCGTCTACAACCGCGTCGGCGACTTCGGGTTCATGCTGGCGATGTTCCTGCTCATCGCCCAGTTCGGCACCCTCGACTACGGCGCCACCGGCCACGCCGCCGCCCACGCGTCGGGCGGCGTCACGACCGCGGTGGCGCTCCTCCTGTTCCTCGGCTGCGTCGGCAAGAGCGCCCAGCTCCCGCTGTTCCCGTGGCTCACCGACGCGATGGAGGGCCCGACGCCGGTCTCGGCGCTCATCCACGCCGCCACGATGGTCACCGCCGGCGTCTTCCTCGTCTGTCGCGCCCATCCGTTCTTCGACGCCAGCCCCGACGCGCAGACCGTGGTCCTGTGGATCGGCGGCGCCACCGCGCTGCTGGCCGGGACCATCGCCGTGCTGCAGCCCGACATCAAGCGGGTGCTCGCGTACTCGACGATCAGCCAGCTCGGGTTCATGTTCCTGGCCCTCGGCGCGGGCGCCTATACCGCCGCCATCTTCCTCGTCGTCGCGCACGCCTTCTACAAGGGCTGCCTCTTCCTCGGGGCCGGCTCGGTGATCCACGGCAACGCCGAGAACCAGGACCTGCGGACGATGGGCGGGCTCCGCCGGTTCCTGCCGATCACCGCCGCCGGCATGGTCGTCGCCTGGCTGGCGATCGCCGGGGTCCCGCCGTTCGCCGGGTTCTGGGCGAAGGACGCCGTCCTCGAGGGCGCCTTCCTCCGCCACGACTACGGCGCCTGGGTCGTCGGCGTGCTGGCGGCGGTCATGACCGGCCTCTACATGACCCGGCTCATCGTGCTGACCTTCTTCGGCAACGAGCGCTTCCGTGACACCGGCGTGCCGGCGCCGGCGAGCGGCGGGTCCGACGACGACGTCGAGGCCGAGCTCGGCTACGACCCCGACTACGCCCCCACCGTCGTGTTCGGCGAGCCGCCCCGCCCGCCGCGCCTCCACGGCCACGACCCGCACGAGAGCCCGTGGACGATGGCGCTCCCAATCACGGTGCTCGCCCTCCTCTCCCTCGTGGGTGGCCTCCTGAACATCCCGCTGCGGGGGCTGACCTGGCTCGACACCTGGCTGGCGCCGGTGTTCCGCGGGGTGCACCAGCCCGCGCCGTCGTCGTTCGGCGGAGCCGCCGCGCTCACCGCCGCCGCGTTCGGGTTCGGCGCGGCCGGGATCCTGGCCGCGTACCTCGCCTACCGACGGGGGCTGCCAAGCCCGGCCGACGATCCGCTGCAGGACCGGCTCGGCCCCGCCGCCGACGTGCTCGGCCACGGCTACTACTACGACGACACCATCTCGCTCGCCACCGACGGGCCCGTTCGCGCCACGGCCGAGTTCCTCGACCGCGACATCGACCACGGCGTCTTCGACGGGGCCGTGAACGGCACCGCCCGAGTAGTCCGAGAGACCGCCGACGGGCTCCGGCACGTCCAGGACGGGTTCGTCCGCCGCTACGCGGTCGGGATCGCGCTGGGCACGGCCGCGCTCCTCCTCTTCTTTCTCGCCTACGCGGGTCGCTGATGGACTTCCCGATCCTCACCGCCATCATCGCCACGCCGCTGATCGGAGCGGTCGTCGTCCTGCTGGTGCCGTCGCGACGACCGGAGCTCGTGCACGCGGCGGGGTACGCGTTCACGGTCGCAACGCTCGGCCTGACCTGCTGGCTCCTGGCCAACTTCGCCACCAAGCAGGTCTTCTTCCAGTTCGTCGAGAACCGTCCGTGGTTCCCGGGACTCGGGTCCCGCTACATCGTCGGCGTCGACGGGATCAGCCTCTTCATGGTTCTGGCCACCGCGCTGCTCATCCCCGTCGGGCTGCTGGCCTCGCAGCGCTACCCGTCGGCGCGGCCGAAGGCGTACACGGCGTGGTTCCTCCTGCTCGAGTTCTCGCTCCTCGGGATCTTCCTGTCCCTCGACCTGATCATGTTCTTCGTGTTCTGGGAGATCCTGCTGGTCCCGATGTACTTCCTGATCTCGGGGTGGGGTCACGAAAATCGGCAGTACGCGGCGCTGAAGTTCTTTCTCTTCACCGCCGCCGGGTCGGCACTCCTGCTCGCCTGCACGCTGATCCTCGGGTTCCTCCACCAGGCCAGCACCGGGGTCCTGACCTTCGACTACCGGGTCCTCGCGGCCTGGTCGTGGCACGGGCTGTCGTCGACCACCGAGACGCTCCTGTTCCTCGGTTTCATGGCCGCGTTCGCGATCAAGGTGCCGCTCATCCCCGTGCACACCTGGCTCCCGGACGCGCACACCGAGGCGCCCACCGCCGGCTCGGTGGTCCTGGCCGGCGTCATCATCAAGATGGGCGCGTACGGGTTTCTCCGCTTCTCGTTCGAGCTGTTCCCGCACGCATCGGTCGACCTGGCGCCGGTCCTGCTGGTCCTGGGCGTCACGGGCATCCTGTACGGGGCGATCGTCGCCGCGATGCAGAAGAACCTCAAGCGGATCATCGCCTACTCGTCGATCGCCCACATGGGCTTCGTCATCGTCGGGATCTTCTCCCTCACGGTGCTGGGGCTCGACGGCGCGGTGTTCACGATGCTCAGCCATCCCTTGACCACCGGTGCGCTGTTCCTCCTCGTCGGCATGCTCTACGAGCGTCGCCACACCTACGAGATCTCGGACTACGGCGGCGTGTGGCGTCCAGCGCCGATCCTCACCGCGCTCTTCCTCTTCGCGATGTTCGCCGGGATCGGGCTCCCCGGCTTCTCGGGGTTCATCGGCGAGTTCCTGTCCCTGGCCGGGACGTTCGTGTCGCGCCGGCCCTGGGCGATCGCCGGCGCCGTCGGCGTGATCCTCGCCGCCGTCTACATGCTGTGGGCCTTCCAGCGCGCGTTCATGGGCAAGCCGTCGGAGACGACGATGCGACTGCCCGACGTCGGGCTCCGCGAGGTGTGCGTCGTCGCGCCGCTCCTCGCGGTGAGCCTCTTCCTTGGCCTGTACCCGCGGGCCGCCATCGATCGCATCGAGCCGTCCATCAAGCGCAGCATCGTGAACCTCGAGCTCAAGACCAACTTCCGCGAGAAGCGGCCGACGGGGTACGCCAAGACGGCGTTGCCCCCGGGCGTCACGAGCGACGAATCGATCCGCCTCGGTCTGCGGCGATGAGACCACCGATCCTGCACCCGACCGTCAACTGGCTGGCGGTGTCGCCCGAGATCGCGCTCGGTGCCGCCGGCGTGGTCATCGTGATGCTGCGCGGCGTCCTGCGGCGACGCGCCCTCACCACGCCGCTCTGCGTGATCGTCGCGATCTCCGGGACCGTGGCCGCCGGCGCCGTGGAGTACCGGCTCTGGCACCTGCTCCGGCACCACCACGCCATCACGACCGTCGCCGGGATGGTGCGGGTCGACCTCTTCGGCGTGTTCCTCGGCGTGGTCGTCCTCGCCGCCACCATCCTGGCGATCCTGCTGTCGGTGGCATACCTGGGCCGTGAGGGCCTCGAGGCACCCGAGTACCTGGCGCTCATCCTGCTCTCCGCCGCCGGGATGCTGGCGATGACCACGGCCAACGACCTCATCGTCGTGTTCCTCGCGCTCGAGGTCCTCTCGATCCCGCTCTACGTGCTCGCCGCCTTCGACCGTCGACGGCTGAGCTCCCAGGAAGCCGGGATGAAGTACTTCGTGCTCGGGTCGTTCTCGTCGGCGATCTTCCTCTACGGCGTCGCGCTCACGTACGGCGCGACGGGCACGACGTCGCTGACCGGGATCGCCAGCTTCCTGTCTCGCAACACGCTGCTCGACCAGGGCACCCTCCTGGCGGGGATCGCCCTGCTCCTCGTCGGGCTCGGTTTCAAGGTCGCGGCCGTCCCCTTCCACATGTGGACACCCGACGTGTACCAGGGCGCGCCGACGCCGGTGACGTCCTTCATGTCGGCGGCGACGAAGGCCGCCGGCTTCGCCGCGTTGCTGCGCGTCTTCGGCGTCGCCTTCCCGCTCTACCGGAGCGACTGGCGCCCCGCGGCCTGGGCCCTCGCGGTGCTGTCCCTCGTCGTCGGCAGCGTCGCCGCCGTGATCCAGACCGACGTGAAGCGCATCCTGGCCTACTCCTCGATCGCGCACGCCGGGTACGTGCTCATCGGCTTCCAGACCGGCACGTCGCGGGGCCGGGAGGCGTCGCTGCTCTACCTGTTCGTCTACGCCTTCATGACCGTCGGCGCCTTCGCCGTCATCACCGTGGCCGCCCGCCGCGGCGACGACCACCACTCGCTCGACGACTACCGAGGCTTGGCGCTCGACCGGCCCGTCGTCGGGGGGCTCCTGATCTTCTTCGTGCTCGCCCAGGCCGGCGTGCCGTTCACCGGCGGCTTCATCGCCAAGCTCGAGGTGTTCAGCGCCGCCGCCCAGGCCAACCAGTACGGGCTGCTCGTGATCGGGGTCCTGGCCGCGGTGGTCGCCGCCTTCTTCTACCTCCGCATCGCGTTCACCCTGCTCACTCCCGGGCCCGAGCCGGCGAGCTCGAGCGCCGGGCTCCGTCGCGTCGACGTGTGGAGCGGGGCCGTGCTCCTCGCCTGCGCCGCGCTCGTGCTCGTCGTCGGTGTCCTCCCCGGGGCGTTCGTGCACTGGGCGCGCGACGCGACGTTCCTCCTCTGACCGCCGACCGGTCCGGCTCGACGCCGCCGACCGTAGGCTGACCCGGGCGATCGGAGGCCGATTGACCAGCATCGCCGACAGCGCCGAGTGGCGGGCCCTGGCCCGCAACCACGAGCAGCTGCGCGACGTCCACCTCCGCCAGCTGTTCGCCGACGACCCGAGCCGTGGCGAGACGATGGCGCTGGAGCTCGACGACCTGTACCTCGACTACTCGAAGAACCGGCTCACGCCCGAGACGATGACGCTGCTCGCGGCCCTGGCTCGGCGGGCCGGCGTGGAGCAGCTTCGGGACGCCATGTTCGCGGGCGAGCCGATCAACGTCACCGAGCGGCGGTCGGTGCTGCACATCGCGCTGCGGGCGCCGAGGGGCGAGCAGATCTTCGTCGACGGCGTCGACGTCGTCCCGGCAGTCCACCGCGTGCTCGACCGCATGGCCGCGTTCGCCGACCAGGTCCGCGCCGGGACCTGGACCGGCCACACCGGCCGCCGGATCCGCAACGTCGTCAACGTGGGCATCGGCGGCAGCGACCTGGGGCCCCGCATGGCGTACGAGGCGCTCCGGGACTTCAGCGACCGCTCGCTCAGGTTCCGATTCGTGTCGAACGTCGACGACACCGACTTCTTCGAGGCCACCCGAGAGCTGGACCCAGAGGAGACGCTGTTCGTCATCTCGTCGAAGACCTTCACCACCCTCGAGACCATGACGAACGCGCGCACGGCCCGCGAGTGGGCCCTGGCGAGCCTCGGCGACCCGGCCGCCGTCGCGAGGCACTTCGTGGCCGTGTCCACGAACCGGGCCGAGGTGGCCAAGTTCGGGATCGACCCCGCCAACATGTTCGAGTTCTGGGACTGGGTCGGCGGCCGCTACTCCTACGACTCGGCCATCGGGCTGTCGCTGATGGTCGCGGTCGGCCCGGCCGCCTTCCGCGACATGCTCGACGGGCTCCACCGCATCGACGAGCACTTCCGCACCGCACCGATCGAGCGGAACCTCCCGATGACCCTCGGGCTGATCGGGATCTGGTACGACAACCTCTTCGGGGCCGAGACCGTCGCGATCCTCCCGTACGACCAGTACCTGTCACGGCTGCCCGACTACCTCCAGCAGCTCGACATGGAGAGCGACGGCAAGTCCGTGCAACGCGACGGGCAGCCGGTCGAGTGGCAGACCGGGCCGATCCTCTGGGGCCAGCCGGGCACGAACGGTCAGCACGCGTACTACCAGCTCATCCACCAAGGCACGAAGCTCATCCCGTGCGACTTCATCGGCTTCTGCCGTCCTCGTCACCACCTCGGCGACCACCACCGGCTCTTGATGGCCAACCTGTTCGCGCAGCCGCAGGCGCTCGCGTTCGGGAAGACGGCCGAGGAAGTCCGCGCCGAGGGCGTCCCGCCGTACCAGGTCCCGCACCGGACCTTCGCCGGCAACCACCCCACGAACACGATCCTCGTCACCGAGCTGACCCCGAACACGCTCGGGCAGCTCATCGCGCTGTACGAGCACAAGGTGTTCGCCCAGGGCGCGATCTGGAACATCAACTCCTTCGACCAGTGGGGCGTGGAGCTGGGGAAGGAGCTCGCGCGCGCGATCGTGCCGGACCTGGACGCCGAAGCCAGCACGACGTTGCACCACGACTCGTCGACGAACGAGCTGATCCGCCGCTACCGAGGTCGGCTCCGGTGAGCGGGACCGCGCCGCAGCTGTGGCTCATCCGTCACGGCGTGACCGAGTGGAGCGAGACCGGGCGCCACACAGGCCGCACCGACGTTCCGCTGCTGCCGCGGGGCGAGGAGCAGGCGCGTGCGCTCATGCCGCGCCTCTGCGACCACGACTTCGCGCTCGTGCTCACCAGCCCGCGGCAGCGAGCGCGCGTCACGGCCCGCCTCGCCGGCTACCCGAACGCCGAGGTCGACGACGACCTGCGCGAGTGGGACTACGGCGAGTACGAGGGTCGGACCACGGCCGAGATCCGCGAGACCATCCCGGGCTGGACGATCTGGACCGGCGAGGCACCGGGCGGCGAGACGGTCGCCCAGGTCCAGGCCCGAGTGCAGCGGGTCATCCGCCGCTGCGAGGACGGGGACGGCGACGCGCTCCTCTTCGCCCACGCCCACGTCCTCCGGGTGCTCACCGCGGTGTTCCTCGGCTTCGGGCCCCGGGCCGGTGCGCAGTTCGCGCTCGGGACCGCGACCGTCAACGTGCTCGGCCACGAGCGCGAGTACCGGGCCCTGCGGGCCTGGAACGCCTGATCAGCCCCGCCGCCACCACCGCCGACGGGCCCGCCGGCCGCCACCAGCGTCGTAGTCGTCGAGGGCTTGGAGGGCGAGCTTGTGGGCCTCGCGGATCAGCGCCTCGCCACCCGAGTAGTCGAAGAACTCGCGGTCGTCGGGAGGCGCGGGAAGCACCACGACGTCGACGTCGGCCGGCACCCACCGCAGCTCGAGCTCGAAGCGCTGGTCCCGGGAGATGGCGAAGGCGCGAATGGCCACGTCCAGCGGAGAGCGGATGGGGCGGTCGGCGATCGGGTCCGACACGTCGAGCACGAAGATCCGATTCACCGGTCCCGCCAGCGCGTGTGAGATCGGCACCAGGTTCACGACGGCGCCGTCCACGAGCCGGTGCCCGTTCAGCTGCACCGGCGGGAAGACGCCGGGGATCGCCGCGCTCGCCAGCAGCGCCGGCGCGACCGGGCCGGCCACGACGACGATCTCGTCCCCGGTGTCGAGATCGGTCGTGACGACGCGGAGCGGCACCTCGAAGTCGGCGAACTCCCGTGCCGGCTCGGTCGCTCGCGTGACCAACTGGAGCAGCCCGTCGTTCGGGGTCAGGTGGTCGTCGCGGCGCAGCACGTTCCAGGCTCGCTGCAGCGTCCCGCCCGGGAAGATCTGCTCGCCGGTCAGCCCCAGCCAGATCTGCTCGAGCCCGTCCACGACCTCCGGGGTCGGAGCCCGAGCGATCGCCGCCGCGTTCAGCGCCCCCGCCGAGGTCCCGATCAGGACGTCGGGCGTGATGCCGCGTTCGAGCAGCGCGCGCAGCATGCCGACCTGGGCCACACCTTGGTTGGCGCCGCCCGACAGGACGAAGGCGGTCACCGGACCACCTTGGCTTCGCGCTCGTCGCATCTGGCCTCCAGGTCGACTCCCTGCATCGTCGCGCGGCGACGCTCGCGCCACGTTGGTTCAGGGAATGCCGATGCCCGCTGATAGCCTCCGGCTCCGGTGAAGTCCCGGGGGATCGAGAGGGCCGGTTCGCAGTGACCGAGTTCTACCGCCAGTATCTCGCCGTCGCTGTGCTCATCGGGGCCGCCGGCCTGATGTTCGGGGCCATGCTCGGCGTGGGCCGGCTCCTGCGGCCGACGCGACCCCAGCCGGAGAAGTTCATCACCTACGAGGCCGGCTCGGACCCCGTGGGCGGGTGGGGCCAATCGAACGTCCGCTACTACGTCTACGCGCTCCTCTTCGTCATCTTCGACGTCGAGGCGGTGTTCGTGTTCCCCTGGGCGGTCGACCTGAAGACGCTCGACACCTTCGGGCTCATCGAGATGACGATCTTCATCGTGGTCCTGACCCTCGGGCTCGTCTACGCCTGGCGCAAGGGGGTGCTCCGATGGGCCTGATGGACCGCGGCCACCTGCCGAAGCCCCTGACGTGGCTCCTGAACTACAGCCGCAAGTACTCGCTCTGGATGTTCCAATGGGGTCTGGCCTGCTGCGCCATCGAGATGGGCGCGGCGCTCGCCAGCCCGCGGTACGACGTGATGCGCCTCGGGGTCATTCCCTTCCCGGCCAGCCCTCGTCAGGCCGACCTGGTCGTCATCTCCGGCACCGTCACCGACAAGATGTCGCCGTCGATCAAGCGGCTCTACGAGCAGATCCCCGACCCGAAGTACGTCATCTCCATGGGCTCGTGCGCCAACTGCGGGGGCCCGTACTGGGACTCGTATTCGGTGACGAAGGGCGTCGACCAGGTGATCCCGGTCGACGTGTACGTGCCCGGCTGCCCGCCGCGGCCCGAGGCCCTGCTCCAGGGGATTGTGCTGCTCCAGGAGCGGATCCAGCTCGAGGGCGTCGGCAACGACGAGCTCGAGAAGCGTTGGCGTGGGGAGCCGATCGTCGTTGGCTGAGGAGGCTGCCACCGAGGCGACCGAGGAGCCGGCGGCCCCCGACCCCGACCACGAGACGATGCTCGACGCGCTGCGAGCCGGGCTCGGTGCGGACGCGATCGTGGATCACGCCGCGGTGTTCGGGGACCTCGTCGTGCGGGTGGCGCCGAGCGCCTGGAGCGAGGCGGCCGCGGTCGCTCAGGGTGACCTCGGCTGCGACTACCTCTCGTTCATCGCCGGGATCGACTGGGAGCCGGCGCCGAGGGAGGGTGACGAGGCCGGTGGCGACACGTCGGCGCCGGTGCAGCCGACCGAGCGGACCTACGGCGCCGCCGGCTCGGCCGGGCGGCTCCAGGTGTTCGCGCACGTCGAGTCGACGACCGGGCCGCGTGGCCTCACCCTGAAGACCGACGTCGACGAGGCCGCGCCGTCCGTGGCCTCCTGGGTGCCGGTCTACCCCGGCGCGGACTGGCACGAGCGCGAGTGCTGGGAGATGTTCGGCGTCGTCTTCGAGGGGCACCCCTCGCTCCGGCACCTCTACCTCCCGAGCGAGTTCGAGGGTCACCCGCTGCGCAAGGACTTCCCCCTGCTGGCCCGGGTCGTCAAGCCCTGGCCCGGGCTCGTCGACGTCGAGGCCATGCCCGGGGAGGGCGAGCCCACGGCGGTCGACGCCGGTGCCGCGCCCGAGGGCGAGGGCGCGTCGTGAGCACCACCGGGACGCCGCCAGTCTCGGGCCTCGCGGTCGAGCGGTCCTCGCTGCGCCACCTCGCCGACGCCCAGGTCAACGTCGAGCTCGACACCGGCGACATGATCCTGAACCTCGGGCCCCAGCACCCGGCGACGCACGGCACGCTGCGCATCGTGGTCCGGCTCGACGGCGAGCGGGTCGTGAGCGCAGACCCGGTGATCGGCTACATGCACCGTGGCTACGAGAAGCTCACCGAGTTCCGGACCTATCCGCAGATCACGACGCTCATCAACCGCATCGACTGGCTCTCCAGCTTCGCCAACGAGGTCCCCTTCATGGCCGCGGCCGAGGCCTTGATGGGCGTCGAGGCGCCGGCCCGGGCCGTCTACATCCGGACCGTCCTCACCGAGCTGTCGCGGATCGCCACGTTCCTGCTCTTCCTGGGCGAGATGGGGCTCCAGGTCGGCGCGCTCACCCCCGCCTTCTACGGCTTCCGGGACCGTGAGTACGTGCTGAACCTCATCGAGGCCGCCACCGGGGGGCGGTTCCACCCCAACTTCAACCGCATCGGCGGGCTGAAGGACGACCTGCCGTGGGGGTGGATCGCCGAGTGCCGCTCGACGATGAAGGTCGTCCTCGATGCCTGCGACGACTTCGAGGACCTCGTGCTGAAGAACGAGATCTTCGGGGCTCGCACCAAGGGCATCGGCATCATCCCGCCGACGGTCGGGGCCGGCTACGGCGTCTCGGGGTCGAACCTGCGGGCCTCGGGCGTGGACTGGGACCTGCGGCGAGACCGCTCCTACCTCGCGTACCCGGAGCTCGACTTCCAGGTGTGGACCCACCCCGACGGCGACTCGTACTCGCGCTACTGGGTCCGGCTCCAGGAGACGCGCGAGGCCGCACGGATGGTGCTGCAGTGCCTCGACCAGATGCCGAGCGGCCCGGTCATGGCGAAGGTGCCGCGCATCATCAAGGTGCCGGAGGGCGAGATCTGGGTGGAGACCGAGAACCCGCTCGGTCAGATGGGCTACTACGTGATCTCGAAGGGGGCCACGGGTCCGTTCCGGGTCAAGATCCGGTCGGCATCGTTCAGCAACGTCTCGATCCTGCCCTGGCTGCTGCGGGGCGTCTACGTGCCGGACGTCATCACGATCCTGGCGTCCCTCTACTTCATCCTCGGCGACATCGACCGATGAGCACGCTCCCGACGCTGGCGCTCAACATCGGGTGGGGCTCGACGCTGGCCATCAAGACCGTCGTCATCCTCGCCGTCATCCCCCTTGGCGCTCTGATCCTCGGGTACGTCTTCCTCCTGAAGATGATGAGCCACATGCAGAGTCGCCTGGGGCCGATGGACCCCGGAGGCTTCCACGGCTGGTACCAGCTCGTCGGCGACGGCCTGAAGTTCCTCCAGAAGGAGGACGTCATGCCGGCCCAGTCCGACCGGCGGGTCTTCGCCGCCGCGCCGGCGGTGGTGGTGATGTCGACGTTCCTCGTGTTCCTCGTCATCCCGATGGGCCCCGACCTCGTCGTGAAGGATCTCGACGTCGGCGTCTTCTACGCCCTCGCCGTGTCGAGCCTCTCGGTCGTCGGGGTCCTCATGGCGGGATGGGCGAGCGCGAACAAGTACGCGCTCCTCGGCGCCCTGCGGGCTGCGGCCCAGCTCATCGCCTACGAGCTGCCGTTGCTCCTGGCCGTCGTGGGCGTCGTCATCCAGGCCGGCACGATGAGCCTCCAAGGAATCGTCCTGGCCCAGCAACGCGGCTCGATCTTCGGGTGGGGAGGTCTCGGCGAGCCCTTCGTTCTCACCCAGCTCATCGGGTTCGCGCTGTTCCTCGTCGCGTCGCAGGCCGAGCTCACCCAGACGCCCTTCGACATGCCGGTCGCCGAGAGCGAGCTCGTCGCCGGCTACATGGTCGAGTACACGGGCTTTCGATTCCTGTTCTTCTTCATCGGCGAGTTCGGCACCGCGTTCGCGTTCGCCGCGATCGCGGCCACGCTCTTCCTGGGCGGCTGGGCGATCCCGGGCGTCAGCGGCGACTGGGCGAACATCCTCGGCCCGGCGGTGCTCTTCGCCAAGCTCATGGCCGTCGCGTTCCTGATGTTCTGGGTCCGGTTCACCTACCCCCGGCTTCGCGAGGATCAGCTGCAGGCGGTGGCGTGGAAGTACCTGATCCCGCTCGGGCTTGCCAACATTCTCCTGACCGGTGTCTTCAAGGTGGCGTTCTGATGCCGGCGAAGCTGCCCCGCCCGAAGGTCCCGGGTCTCATCGGTGGGCTCGGCGTCACGCTGAAGACCATGCTGCGACCGGCGGTGACGGTCCAGTACCCGCACGAGAAGGAGTCGCCGGCGCCCCGAGCCCGAGGCGTCATCGCGCTGAAGGAGGAGAACTGCACGGTCTGCATGCTCTGTGCTCGGCAGTGTCCCGACTGGTGCATCTACATCGAGGGACACAAGGAGCAGCGGCCGCCGCGCCGTGAGGGAGGGCGGCCTCGCTCGGTGAGCGTGCTCGACCGCTTCGACATCGACTATGCCCTCTGCATGTACTGCGGGATCTGCGTCGAGGTGTGCCCGTTCGACGCGCTGTTCTGGAGCCCCGAGTACGAGTACTCGGAGTTCCAGATCTCGCGTCTGCTCCACGACAAGGTCAAGCTGGGCGAGTGGATGGAGACCGTGCCGGAGCCCGAGCCGCTCGAGGTGGGCGCCGAATCGGGGAAGCGCTAGGCGCACATGTGGGAGCAGCAGGTCGCCTTCTGGATCCTCGCAGTGGCGATCGCCGCGGCGGGGTTCGGAGTCGTCCGGTCCCGGAACATCGTCCACGCCGCGCTGTTCCTCGTCGTCGTCCTGGCCGGTGCCGCCGCGCTCTACATCCTGCTCGCGGCCGAGTTCGTGGCCTGGGTCCAGGTCCTGATCTACATCGGCGCGGTCGTGATCCTGTTCCTGTTCGGCATCATGCTCACCCGCGCGCCGATGGGGATGGCCGGGTCCCGCCTCGACAACGACCAGCGCTGGGGCGCGGTGGTGGTGTCCCTCTTCGTGCTGGGCGTGCTGGTGACCCTCCTCGTCGACGCCTTCGGAGGCAAGCAGATCCACTTCAGCAGCAGGCTCGTCGCGCTGGGCCGGACCGCCACGGTGGGCAAGGACATCTTCCGCGTCTACGTGGTGCCGTTCGAGGTCGTCTCGATGCTCCTGCTGGCCGCGCTCGTCGGGGCCGTCGTCCTCGCCCGGAAGGACTGAGGTGGCGCTCAACGAGTTCCTCATCCTCAGCGCGGTGTTGTTCTGCACCGGCATCTACGGTGTCCTCGCCCGCCGGAACGGGGTGCTGGTCCTGATGAGCGTCGAGCTGATGCTGAACGCCGTCAACATCAACCTCGTGGCGTTCGCGGCGTTCACGAAGAACGTGAGCGGGCAGATCTTCGCGCTGTTCGTGATCACGATCGCCGCCGCCGAGGTTGGGGTCGGCCTGGCCATCGTGTTGCTCATCTACCGGAACCTGCATAGCCCCGACCTCGACGAGATCGATCAGCTGAAGGGCTGACCGCACCGTGCTTCAGAACGCCTGGCTCGTCCCGTCGCTGCCCGCGGCCTCGTTCCTCGCCATCCTGCTGTTCGGCAAGCGGGCGGGGAGGCAGGCGGCCTGGTGGGGGATCGGCGCCGTCGGGGCGTCGTTCGTCGCCGCCTGCGTCGCCGCCGGCCAGTGGATCCAGCGGGTCGACGACGCCACCGGGCGGAGCCAGGGCCTCGCCGCCTTCGCCAAGGGCCTCCCGACCGGTGGGGCGCACACCGTGGTGAGGCCCGTCACCGAGTCGGTCACCTGGTGGCAGAACGGCGGCGTGAAGTTCGGAGTCGGGACGTACGTGGACGGTCTGACGGTCCTGATGCTCGTGGTCGTCACGCTTATCTCGTTGCTCGTCCAGATCTACTCGACCGCCTACATGCGCGGCGACCGCCGCTACACCTGGTACTTCGCCGCGCTGTCGCTCTTCACCGCGTCGATGCTGACGCTGGTCGTGGCCGAGAACACGGTCGAGCTGCTCGTGGGCTGGGAGCTGGTCGGCCTGTGTTCCTTCATGCTGATCGGGCATTGGTGGGAGGAGCCCGAGAACAGCCGAGCCGCCATCAAGGCCTTCCTCACCACCCGGACCGGCGACATCGGGCTGATGATCGGGATCATCGTCCTGTTCTTCGCGGTCGGGTCGTTCGGCGTCGGCGCCACCAACCTGTACGCGAGCGGCAGCCATGCGCACCACGACCTGCTCCTCGCCGCCGCCGTGTGCCTGATGGTCGCCATCATCGGCAAGAGCGGCCAGTTCCCGCTCCACACCTGGCTCCCCGACGCGATGGCCGGACCGACGCCGGTCTCTGCGCTCATCCACGCCGCCACCATGGTCGTGGCCGGCGTCTTCCTCGGCGCCCGCCTCTACCCCGTTCTGTTCAACGGGTTCTCGATCGCCCACGGCGGCGTGAACTTCATGGCGCTGATCGGCGGGGTGACGATCCTCGTCGGCGCGGTGCTGGCCTTCGTGCAGCACGACATCAAGAAGGTGCTGGCGTACTCCACCATCAGTCAGCTCGGGTACATGGTGCTGGCGCTCGGCGTGGGGGCGTGGACCGCGGCGATCTTCCACCTCTTCACGCACGCCTTCTTCAAGGCGCTCCTCTTCCTCGGCGCCGGCTCGGTGAGCCACTCCGCCGGCCATTCGTTCGACATGCGGGAGATGGGCGGGCTCCGGAAGCCGATGCCGATCACGTTCTGGACCTTTGTGATCGGGTCCCTCGCACTGGCCGGGATCTTCCCGCTCGCCGGGTTCTGGTCGAAGGACGAGATCCTGGTGAACGCCGGCGCCAACGGCTACACCGCCTTCCTCGTCCTCGGCTTGATCGGCGCCTTCCTCACCGCCGCGTACATGACCCGGGCCGTCTACCTGACCTTCTTCGGCGAGTTCCGGGGCCACGGGCAACCACACGAGTCGGAGCGGGCGATCACCACCCCGCTCGTCGTCCTCGGCGCGCTGTCGGTCGGCGCAGGCCTCGTCAACGCCGCTCCGCTGGGCCTCGAGAAGATCAAGGACTGGGTCGAGCCCACCTTCGCCTTCCCGAGCATCGGCCACGCCGCCTTCGACTACCCGAAGGCGGTCCTCTCGGTCGGGATCGCGCTGGTGGCGATCGGGGTCGCGGCGTACTACTGGTTCCGGCGCGACGACCTCCCGGCGCTGAGCGGCCTGACCGAGCGCAGCGTGCTGGCGCGCCGGGGCTACACGCTGCTCGTGAACAAGCTCTACCTCGACGACCTGTACGAGAAGGTGATCATCGCGGGGATCCGAGGTCCCGTGGCGCGGATCGCGTACTGGATCGACCAGAACGTGATCGACGGCGTCGTGAACGGCCTCGGCCGCGGTGCCGTCGTCGTCGCCCGCTACACGTACGCCGTCGTGGACCAGCGGCTCGTCGACGGTGCCGTGAACGAGCTGGCGCACGAGGCCGGGGCCGCGGGCGGCGAGCTGAGCCGCGTCCAGTCCGGGCGCCTCCAACGGTACGCGCTGCTGCTCTTCGCCGGTGTGGGCGTGCTGAGCCTCGCCCTGCTCTTGACGAACACGATCTGAAGCGAGGTAACGACAAGCGATGCACTGGTTCGACGACTCAGCGCTGACCCTGGCGGCGTTCATCCCGCTGGCGGGGTTGGCGGCGGTGCTGCTCATCCCCACCGCGCGGGAGCGGGCGATCAAGGTCACCGCCCTGGTGGCGTCGGTCGCGACCGCGCTCGTCGGAGTCGGCATCCTCGCCGACTTCGACTACGGCCACGCCGGGCGCCTCCAGTTCATCATCGACAAGCCGTGGATCTCGGTGATCAAAGCGCGGTACCACATGGGCGTCGACGGGATCGGGCTCCCGCTCCTGATCCTCTCGATGGTCATGGTGGTTGCCTGCGTCGTGTACTCGTGGAACCACTTCCCGGAGCCGCACAGCCCGAAGGCGTTCCTGGCCCTCATCCTCCTCCTCGAGGTCGGGATGAACGGGACCTTCATGGCCCAGGATCTCATCCTCTTCTTCGTCTTCTTCGAGCTCGTCCTGCTGCCGATGTTCTTCATGATCGGGGTCTGGGGTGGCGCGAACCGGCAGTACGCGGCGATCAAGTTCTTCCTCTTCACCCTGTTCGGGTCGGCGCTGATGCTCGTGAGCTTCCTGGCGATCTTCTTCCTGTCGAAGAACCAGACCTTCCAGATGCCCGAGCTCTCGCACCTCGGCGGTGCCGGCATCGCCCACGGCACCCAGGTGCTCGTGTTCGGCGGTCTCTTCCTGGGATTCGCGATCAAGGTGCCGATGTTCCCCTTCCACACCTGGCTGCCCGACGCCCACACCGAGGCCCCGACGGTCGGATCGGTGCTGCTGGCGGCGATCCTGCTGAAGCTCGGCACCTACGGATTCATCCGCATCGCGTTGCCGATCCTGCCGAGCGCGGCCCGGACCTGGGCCCCGTGGCTCGGCCTGCTGGCGGTGATCGGGATCATCTACGGCGCGCTGTGCTGCCTGGCCCAGCGGGACATGAAACGCCTGATCGCCTTCTCGTCGGTGGCCCACATGGGCTTCGTCATGCTCGGCATCGCGACCCTGACGAGCTTCGGGCTGAACGCGGCGGTGTTCGGCATGGTCGCCCACGGGCTCATCACGGGCATGCTCTTCTTCGTCGCCGGCTCGGTCCAGGAGCGCTACGAGACCCGAGAGATGAGCCGGCTCGGCGGGCTGCTCACCCAGGCCCCCCGGCTGGGGTGGATCCTCGGGTTCTGCGCCATGGCGTCGCTCGGGCTTCCCGGCCTCGCCGGGTTCTGGGGCGAGTTCCCGTCGATCCTGTCGTCGTACAACCCCGCCCGCCTGGCCCAGGGCCTCCTGAACGGCGACCACCTCGTCACCTTCCGCGTGTTCATGGTCGTCGCCGCTGTCGGCACCGTGCTCGCGGCCGGCTACCTCCTCTGGATGTACCAGCGGGTCGCCTTCGGCTCGGCCAGCGCCGAGTTCCGGACCGCCCACATCCACGACGTCCACGTCCCGGAGTGGGTGGCCTGGACGCCGCTGCTCCTCCTGATCACCGCGCTCGGCGTCTACCCGAACCTCGTGTTCCACATGAGCAACGGCGCGGTCACGAACGTCAGCCGAGTCTTCGGTGGGTGACCCGTGAACCCGCACGTCGACTTCCACGCCCTCGCGCCCGAGATCGTCCTCACCGCGACGATCATCGTCGTGCTCGTCGTCGACCTCTTCACCGACGATCCCAAGCTCCCGGCCCAGATCTCAAGCTTCGGGATCCTCGGCTCGCTCATCCCGGTGCTCACGCTCGCCGTCGACGGCGGGACCCGCTCGCTGTTCGGCGGCGCGTTCGTGGTGGACGCGTACTCGCTCGTCCTCACGGGGTTCTTCCTCGTGGCCGGGTACGTCACGCTGCTCGTCTCCTTCGACTACATCGGCGAGGGCGACTACTACCAAGGGGAGTACTACGTCCTCCTGCTGACCTCGGTGCTCGGCATGGTCGCCATCACGTCAGCCCGAGACCTCGTGTCGCTCTTCGTCGCGCTCGAGACCCTCACGATCCCGACCTTCGTCCTCGCCGCGTGGCGGAAGCACGACACCAGGTCCAACGAGGCCGGCATCAAGTACTTCCTGATCGGCGTGCTGTCCTCGGCCGTCATGCTCTACGGCATGTCGATCATCTTCGGGCTCGCGAACTCGACCGTCCTCATCGACATCCACCGCTATGCGAGCGGCAGCACGCCAACCCTCTTCGCGGTCGCGGTCTTCCTCACGCTGGTTGGGTTCGCCTTCAAGGTGAGCGCCGTCCCCTTCCACTTCTGGGCCCCGGACACCTACGAGGGCGCGCCGACACCCGTGACCGCGTTCCTGTCCGTCGCCTCGAAGGCCGGAGGGTTCGTGGCCCTGCTGACCATCGTGCGGTTCGGGTTCTTCCCGTCCGGCGACTCGTGGCAGCCGGCGTTGTGGGTGCTCGCGGCGGCGTCGATGACGCTCGGGAACCTCGCCGCGCTGCGGCAGACGAACGTGGTCCGCATGCTCGCCTACTCCTCGGTGGCGCAGGGCGGGTTCATCCTCGTGCCCCTCGCGGTCGCCGGCGACGTCCACGGCAACAGCGCCTGGCAAGCCGTCATCATCTACATCCTCATCTACGGCGCCATGAACTTGGGCGCCTTCGCGGCCGTGATCGCCGCCGCCCGCCGCACCCGATCGGCGGAGATCCCGAGCTACGCCGGGCTCGGCCGCACCAGCCCCGCCGTCGCGGTCATGTTCACGCTGTTCCTGTTCTCGCTGGCCGGCGTGCCACCGCTCGCGGGCTGGTTCGCCAAGTTCGTGATGTTCCGCGCCGTGTTCGACGCCAACACCACCGCCGCCGTGGTGCTCGGCGTCATTGCGGCCGTCAACTCCGTGATCGCGTTCTTCTACTACGCGGGCGTCGCACGCCGGTTCTGGTTCGAGGAGCCCTCCGACGGTGTCGCCCCGGCCACGGCCCGCGTGCCCGTCGGGCTGGGCGCGGCCATGGCCCTCATGACGGCCGTGATCCTCGTCGTCGGCGTGTATCCCCAGTTCTTCGCCCGCCTCGGTGAGCTTGCGTTCCAGCGGGGATGACCCGCCTCGGCCCGGTCCGAGGTCCTCGTAGCGGCGCCGTGTCCGAGGTCGGCCCCGCCCCGCAGCTGCGCGAGCGCATCCGCCGAGCCGGGCCGATCCCGTTCGCCGACTTCCAGGCCGCCGCCCTCGACGCCTTCTTCGCCCACCGCGGCGCTGGCCGCGCCGGCCGCGACTTCGTGACCAGCCCGGAGGTCGGGCCGCTCTTCGGCGCGCTCGTGGCGCGGGCGCTCGACGAGACCTGGGTGCGGCTGGGCCAGCCCGATCCCTTCGTGTTCGTCGACGCCGGCGGCGGCCGGGGCCGGCTGGTGGCCGACGTCCTGCGGGCCGAGCCGGCGTGCGCGCCGGCGCTGCGGGCCGTGCTCGTCGAGCGGTCCGCCACCCTGCGGGCCGACGCCCGCGCCCTCCTCGCGCTCGAGCCCCCGGCGGTCGCGCTCGGTGCGTTCGCGGCCACGACGCGCGACGAGCCGCCCGAGCCGGTGGCCGGCACCGGGCCCGTGGTCACTGTCCTCGACGACCTGCCCGACCTCCCACTGACCGGGGTCGTCGTCGCGAACGAGCTCCTCGACAACCTGCCCGTGCGCGTCGTCGAGCGGGGCCCCGGCACCTGGCGGGAGGTGCGCGTCGGGCTCGCCGACGGCGCCTTCATGGAGGTGCTCGTCGACGCCTCGGCCGAGCTCGGTGTTGCGGCCGACGAGCTGACCGCGGGCGTCACGCCGCGCCCGGGGGAGCGCGTGCCGGTCCCGGTCGGAGCGGCGGGCTGGCTCGAGCGCAGCGCGACGACGCTTCGGCGCGGCGAGCTCTGGGTCGTCGACTACGCCGACGACACCGCCGGCCTGCTGGCCCGTGGGCCCCACGGGCCGTCCGGGTGGCTGCGCACGTACCGGGGCCACGGGCGCGGCAGCGACCCGCTCGACGCGCCGGGCGCGCAGGACATCACCACCGACGTCCCGCTCGGGTGGCTGCGGCGCGCCGCCCTCCGAGCCGGCTACGCGGTGGCCCTCGACACGAGGCAGACGGAGTGGCTCCGCAGCCTCGGCATCGATGCGCTCGTCGACGAGGGCCGGCGCCGCTGGGACGCTCGGGCCCACCTCGGGGACCTCGAGGCCGTCGCCGGGCGCAGCCGGTCCGTGGAGGCGAGCGCGCTCACCGATCCCTCCGGCCTCGGTGGACACCGAGTCGTCGTCCTCGCCCGCACCTGACCCGTCGACGACCTCGCACAGCCGCGCTGGCCCGGAGCGCGTCGCGTTAGCCTCGCCGCGCACACCGAGGGGGACGCGCATGCCGGAGACGATCGAGTCGCTGCTCGCCGAGGGCCGGACGTTTCGACCCCCGGCCGAGTTCAAGCGCGACGCGCTCGTGACCGGCGTCGAGATCTACGAGGAGGCCGACCGCGACCTCGAGGGCTTCTGGGCTCGACAGGCGGCCGAGCTGCTCGACTGGTCCGAGGAGTGGCACACGATCCTGGAGTGGGACCTGCCGTTCGCGAAGTGGTTCGTGGGCGGGAAGCTGAACGCGACCCACAACTGCCTCGACCGCCACGTCGCCGCCGGCCACGGCGGGCAGGTCGCCTATCACTGGGAGGGCGAGCCGGGCGACACGCGCACGATCACGTACTCGGAGCTGCTCGAGGAGGTCTGCCGCCTCGCCAACGCGCTGCGCGAGCTCGGGGTGCGGAAGGGGGACCGCGTCAACATCTACCTGGGCATGGTTCCCGAGCTGCCCGTCTCCTTGCTCGCCTGCGCCCGGATCGGCGCGCCCCACTCGGTCGTGTTCGGGGGCTTCTCCTCCGACTCCCTCCGCGACCGCATCAACGACGCCGAGGCCAAGGTCCTGATCACCGGCGACGGCGCCTGGCGGCGCGGCAGCGTCGTCCCCCTCAAGGAGACCGCGGACGTCGCCCTGGCCGACTGCCCGACGATCGAGCGGGTGCTCGTGCTCCGCCGCACCGGCCAGGACGGCGTCGCCATGCGCGACGGGCGCGACGTCTGGTGGGACGACGTGGTCCCCCGCCAGTCGTCGACCTGCCCGGCCGAGGTCATGGACGCCGAGGACCTCCTCTATCTCCTGTACACGAGCGGGACGACGGCCAAGCCCAAGGGGATCATGCACACGACGGGCGGGTACCTGACCCAGGTCGCGTTCACCCACCGCTACGTGTTCGACCTGAAGCCCGAGACCGACGTGTACTGGTGCGCGGCCGACGTCGGCTGGGTGACCGGCCACTCGTACATCGTGTACGGACCGCTCGCGAACCGGGCCACCAGCGTCCTCTACGAGGGCACGCCCGACTTCCCCGACAAGGACCGGCTCTGGCGGATCGTCGAGCGCTACCGCGTGACGACCCTCTACACGGCGCCGACGGCCATCCGCACGTTCATGAAGTGGGGTCCCGAGTTCCCGGGACGGCGCGACCTGTCGTCGCTGCGCCTGCTCGGCACCGTCGGGGAGCCGATCAACCCCGAGGCCTGGGTCTGGTACTGGCAGCACATCGGCGGGGGGCGATGCCCGGTCGTCGACACGTGGTGGCAGACGGAGACGGGCGCCATCATGATCAGCCCGCTGCCCGGCGCGACCACGCTCAAGCCCGGCAGCGCCACGTTCCCCCTCCCGGGCATCGGCGCCGACGTGGTGAACGACGCCGGCGCGGCGGTTCCGATCCCCGGCGGCGGCTACCTCGCGCTCACCCGGCCGTGGCCGGCGATGCTACGGGGCATCTGGGGCGACCCGCAGCGGTACCGCGACACCTACTGGTCGCGCTTCGAAGGCCGGTACTTCGCCGGCGACGGCGCCAAGCGCGACGAGGACGGCTACTTCTGGTTGCTCGGGCGGGTCGACGACGTGATGCTGGTCTCCGGCCACAACATCTCCACCGCCGAGGTGGAGCACGCCCTGGTCGGCCACCCCGCGGTGGCCGAGGCCGCCGTCGTCGGGCGGGCCGACGCCACGACGGGCCAGGCGATCGCCGCGTTCGTCACCTTGCGCTCCGGCACCGAGCCGAGCGACGAGCTCGTCGAGGCGCTGCGGGCCCACGTCGCGCACACCATCGGCCCCATCGCCCGACCCCAGTCGATCCTGTTCACCGAGGACCTGCCGAAGACCCGCTCGGGCAAGATCATGCGGCGGCTGCTCCGCAACGTCAGTGAGGACGAGGCCCTCGGCGACACGACGACGCTGGCGGACCCGACGGTCGTGGAGGGGATCAAGGCGCGGTACCTGGCGAGCCAGGCCGCCGGCGACGACGAGTGACCGGCCCGCCGGGCCACTGGACCTGGCGCGAGGGGTCCGTCCCTCCCGGCCGGGCCGCCGTGGTGGACCTCGACGGCGTCCTCTCCGACGCCGCCAGCCGCCAGCACTACCTCGAGGCCCCGGTGCAGGACTGGCGGGCGTTCTTCGACGCCTGCGCGGACGACCCGGTCATCGAGGAGGTCCGCGTGCTCCTCGACCTCCTGGACCCGGCGCTGCGCATCGTGCTGCTCACCGCCCGTCCCGGGCGGATCCACCACCTGACCGAGGCCTGGCTCCGGCGGTACCGAATCCGCTGGGACCTGCTCGTCATGCGCAGCGCCGGCGCCTACGAGCTGTCGCGCGAGTTCAAGCAGGCCGCGGTGGGGGACCTCCGGCGGTACGGCTTCGACCTCCGGCTCGCCATCGAGGACGACCGCCGCAACGTGGCGATGTTCCGGGCCGAGGGGGTCCCGTGCCTCTACGTCCACTCCGGCTACTACGACTGAGGGAACGAGCGGGGGGTCGGTAGCGTTCACGTCGGTGAAGGGCCGCACCCAGCGGCCACTCGAGGTGAAGGATGCTGCGGAACACCCTGAAGACCACCGTCCTCCTGGCCGCCCTCGGCGCGTTGTTCCTGGGGATCGGCGCCGCGCTCGGCGGCACCGGTGGGCTCGCCATCGGCCTCCTGCTCGGCCTCGCCTTCGCCGGCGGCTCCTACTGGTTCAGCGACACGCTGGCCATCAAGGCGGCGCGGGCGAAGCCGGTCACGCGGGAGGAGGCCCCCCGGCTCTACGCCATCGTCGAGGACCTGGCCCAGCGCGCCGGCATCCCCATGCCGCGCCTCTACGTCTCACCCGAGCGGCAGCCCAACGCCTTCGCGACCGGCCGCAACGAGCACCACGCGGCCGTGTGCTGCACCCAGGGGATCCTCCAGGTGCTCGACGACGACGAGCTGCGCGGCGTGCTCGCCCACGAGCTGTCCCACGTGCGCAACCACGACATCCTGATCAGCTCCGTCGCGGCCTCGGTCGCCCTGGCCATCATGTTCCTCGCCCGCCTCGCCATGTTCGGCGCCATCTTCGGCGGCGGGGGCGGCGGGCGTGACGGGGAGGGCAATATCTTCGGCCTGCTGGCCATGTTGATCCTGGCCCCGATCGCCGCCATCGTCGTGCAGATGGCCCTCTCCCGGTCCCGCGAGTACCAGGCCGACGCCAGCGGCGCCCACCTGCTCCACGACGGCGAGCCCCTGGCCCGGGCCCTCGAGAAGATCGAGGCGTACGCCAAGCAGGTCCCGATGAACGTGAGCCCGGCCGAGGCGACGGCGTACATCATCAACCCGCTCACCGGACGCCGGGTCAGCTTCGCCGGCCTCTTCTCGACCCACCCGCCGACGGCGGAGCGCGTCGCGCGCCTGCGTCAGGAGACCTGGTAGGCGGCGCCCTCAGTCCCGCTGGTTCGTGAACTGCAGCGGGATCCCGAAGTCGTGCTCCCGCATGGCCTGGATGGCCGCCTGCAGGTCGTCCCTCTTCTTGCCGCTGATCCGCAGCTGGTCGCCCTGCACCTGGTGTGAGACGCCCTTCAGGTTCAGGCCCTTGAGGAACTTCCCGATCTCCCGGGCCTTGTCCTGGTTGATCCCGACGTTGAGCGCGACCACCTGGCGGACCCGTCCCTTCGACGCCTCCTCCACCTTGCCGTAGGCGAGGGCCTTCAGCGACACCTTGCGCCGCACGAGCTTTTCCTCGAGCACCTGCGTGAGGGCGCGCAGCCGCTGGTCGCTCTCGGTGTGCAGCTCGATGGACGCGGCCTGGAGCGCCACCGACGAATCGGTCCCCTTGAAGTCGAAGCGCGTGGAGATCTCGCGCGAGGTCTGGTCGACGGCGTTGCGCACCTCTTGCATGTCGACCTGCGAGACGACGTCGAACGTCGGCATCGCTCTCCCCCTCGAAGCGGAATCGGCGACTGGTATCGTACGCGGACCTGGGGTCGGTGCCCGAGTGGCCAAAGGGAACGGTCTGTAAAACCGTCGCGCAAGCTTCGCTGGTTCGAATCCAGCCCGGCCCACGCTCCGCCCCCGAGACCTCGGCGCTGGCGCGCCGGCATCGGCGCGGGCGGACGCTCTCGATCACATCCCGAGCTCGGCGGCCAGGGCTCGGGCCACCTCGTCGAGCGCGCCGTCGACGCCTCCGGTCCTCACAGCATGCGCTGCATCAGGACCACGTCGAGCCAGCGGCCGAACTTGCGGCCGACCTCGTGCTCGGTCCCCGCGTAGGCGAAGCCGCAGGCCGCGTGCAGCGCGATGGACGTCTCGTGGCCCCCCACGATGCGAGCGATGACGCTGTGGAACCCGTGGGCTCGGGCGTGACGGACGAGGTCCTCGAGCAGCACCCGGCCGTAGCCGCGGCCCCGGTGGTCCCGGTGGACGTAGACCGAGTCCTCGACGGTCGGTGCGTAGGCGGGCCGCGGCCGGTACGGGGACAGGGAACCGAAGCCGACGACGGTGGCCGACTCGTCGACCGCCACCACCGCGGTGTGGGCGCCGGTGTGCTCGGCGATCCACGCCCGCTGCTCATCGAGCGTGCGCTCTCGCATGTCGAACGTCACCGTTGACTCGAGCACCTCACGGTTGTAGATGCCGCGCGTGGAGTCCGCGTCGCGTGGCTCCACCAACCGCACGCTGACTCCCACCGGGCGGAACGTAGCCGGTTGCTATCCTCTACGCGACGCCCCCTTAGCTCAGTCGGCAGAGCACTTCCATGGTAAGGAAGGGGTCTACGGTTCGAGTCCGTAAGGGGGCTCGGCGGTGTAGCTCAGTTGGCAGAGCACGCGGCTCATAATCGCGGCGTCGCGGGTTCGAGTCCCGC
>DASZJD010000097.1 GCA_035948415.1 Acidimicrobiia bacterium
GGCGGATTCAACCGGTCCGCGCAAAGTCCCCGGCGATCGGACATGGTGACGATCGAATAAGGGGTGGACGCGATGCCACAGAGGAAGCTGAGTCCTGAGCAGGTCCGCGAGGTGCGCAAGCTGCGAAGGCGGGGGCTTACCTTCAAGGAGATCGGTGCCCGCTTTAGCTGCAGCTGGCACACCGTCTGGCGCGTGGCGCCAGGTCCTGGACATGGCGTGCGGTCCGGACGGCCCAAAGACGAGGTTCGAACGTGGCATCCGGGCCCGGGTCGTCTCAGCCTCGAGGAGCGTGAGGAGATCGGACGAGGCTTGGTGCTCGGCGAGAGCTTCAGCGCCATCGCGGCGTGGCTCGGGCGCAGCGTTTCGACCATCTCGCGAGAGGTAGAGGCTAACGGTGGGCGCCGGCACTACCGATGCGTACGGGCCCACGTCCGGGCCTATGAGCGGGCGCGCCGGCCCAAGGCGGCCAAGCTCGACTATCCCCCCTTGTGTGAGCTCGTCACCGAGTGGCTCATCGAGTTCTGGTCTCCCGACGAGATCGCTCAGCAGTTGCGCCGCGAGTTCCCCGACGATCCGATGATGTGGGTGAGCCACGAGACCATCTACCAGAGCCTCTTCGTCCAGGGCCGAGGTGAACTACGCCGTGAGCTGCATCGAAGCCTGCGCACCGGCCGGGCGAGGCGTCGCCCGCACGGACGCGCCCAGGGTGGCTCGATCACGAACAAGGTCATGATCTCCGAGCGCCCGGCCGAGGCCGAGGACCGGGCTGTGGCGGGCCACTGGGAGGGCGACCTCATCTTGGGCGCTCAGGGTCGCTCCGCCGTCGGCACCCTCGTCGAGCGCTCCACGCGTTACGTGATGCTCTTGCATCTGGGCGAGGGCCGCGAGGCCGACAAGGTCGCCGAGGCCATGGCCCGGGCCATCACCGAGCTCCCCGAACGGCTCTGGCGTTCCATCACCTGGGATCAAGGATCAGAGATGGCTCGCCACGAGCGCTTCCGCGTCGACACCGGTGTCCAGATCTACTTCTGCGACCCCCACAGTCCCTGGCAACGCGGCTCCAACGAGAACACCAACGGACTTTTGCGCCAATACATGCCCAAGGGCACCGACCTGTCGCTCCATAGCTCAGAGGACCTACAGCGCATCGCCGACAGTCTCAACAACCGCCCTCGCAAGACGCTCGGATACATGAAACCATCAGAGAAGCTCGCCGAGGTTCTTGCAGACACCGGTTGAATCCGCCGCCGGCGGTCCGCCCCGTATACGGGCGACACGATGTCCGGAGACCGGCTCGAGCGGGACGGAGAGGCTATTTAAGGGTGGGCGCCGCGGACGGTCAGTCCTGTTTCGATCGCGAGCGACCGAACCAGCGTTTCCGCCCCCCCATGGCCATGGTGGCGTCGATGAAGTTGGAGGGCAGCGCCCCCTCACGCAAGACGCGGACCGGGGACACGGTTGCGTCCACGAGCGTCGGCGGCTCACCGTCGCGACGGCCACCGTCGACGACGAGCACGACGTCGGCCACGTCGAACGCGTTGGCCACTTCGGTCGCCTCGTTGTAATTGAGGGGGATGGTCCGCCACGGACCGTGCTCTTTGCAGAGACGCCGCAGCGCCCGGCCGTCGGGCATCCCCACCGTGACGGCCCACCCGCCGCTGTCCGCGTCGCCGGGCTCGCTCACCGCGCTCACCTCGCTGCTGCCATTGGCGTCGGCCTCGTCCGATTCGGCACCGTCGGCACCGTCTGCATCGTCGACGCCATCGAGACCGCCATCGTCAGTCTCCGTGACCGGCAGCGCACGGGGCAGGAAGACGTCGACCGGACCGGGCCAGCACCGATCGAGCAGGCTTGCGATCTCGTCGCTCCAGCCCGAGGTGAGCGCGCGCACGTCGTCGCGCTGGCCGACCGCGTAGTGCGGTCCGTCGGGGTCGGCCGCCATGGCCACGAGCCGTGCCTCGGCACCCGGTGTCCCGACGCGCACTGCAAGGGCATACCCGCCGACGCCGGGCACGGCAACAACGGCGCCATCGGCCAACGCGGTGGCGACCTTCGCGTCACCGGCATCGACGACAGGTGGCCTCGCCACCTCGTGCTCCTCCGTTTCGTCCTCCCCCATGACCCTCACATCTCTAGTCTCTGCTGCGGACGACCAGCACGCGCGGACGCCGAGCCAGGTCCTCGTCCACCCGGGTTTCGCCGTAGCCCAGGACCGATGCCAAGGCAGCCGCCGCCCCCGCCTGGTGTGGCGCAATCTCGACCACGACCGCGCCGCGACGGCGCAACCAAGCACGCGCCTGACGCAGCACCGCCTCGACGTCAGCCAGTCCCGCCGTGCCGTCGGTCGCTGCGCCGGCCACCAACGCGCCCCGGGGCTCGAGCCTGACTTCGGCCGCCAGCTCGTTCCACTCAGCCTCGCTCACATACGGTGGGTTCGAGACCACCAGATCGACGCCGCCCCGAAGGCGTGACGGCAGTGGCTCCAGCCAGCTGCCGTGCACCAACGTCGTCGGAGGCACTGCGGCCGCAGCCGGCTGCGCCCCGCGCACGGCCTCGAGGTTCGACGCCGCGACCGCGAGCGCGTCGGTGCTGGCATCCGTCGCCCACACCTCGGCCACCACACGAGGACCGAGCTCGGTCGCGAGCGACAACGCGATGGCGCCCGAGCCGGTGCCGACATCGGCGATCACGAGGCCGGCGCCCGCACCCGAACCGTCGCCGTCGACCGCGTCGAGCCGCCGCGCCTCGGCCAGCGCGACCTCGACGACTTGTTCGGTCTCGGGCCGCGGGATCAGCACCCGTGGGTCCACGAGGAGGTCGAG